>JAQGOY010000028.1 GCA_028293375.1 Verrucomicrobiales bacterium
GAACGCAAAGACTCAGTTCAAACATGTGATCCATCCCTCCTGTCATTTGGCCTCCGCAGAATGCCACTGCTTCCTAAATTTGAAGAATAAAAAACTACACACCGGAACACCATAGCAACCCATGGCAAAATTGTAGGCGAAAACGATCCCTCCAATCCCATACCGCGAAGCAAGTAGCAGGGTCCCGCTTACGAGTATAACCGCATGCCCAATGGAGAATATCATCAAGGGTTCCCGCTTGTGGGCACGAAGGTAAAGAGATTCTGCATTAACTATGGTACCAAACACTGTTCCAACCAAAAGCCAGCCAATCAGATTCCCAGGCAAAAACCGCTTCCCGTAACCCGTTGAGTCCCCGAACATGAGAAATAAGGACCAGATTGCCACTCCGCCCAGGATGGTCATAATAGTCGAGGCAAAGGCATACCGAAAAAATAAATTATCCAGTTTGGCGTAATTTTTTTGAGAAATAAGCTGGCCGAATATCGGAACTTTCAGGCCAAGAACAGCTGCAGATATGGTCCCGAGTTGCTGCGCAAACATGAACGATGCACCGAATTTTCCTGCGAGTTCCGGGCCATGTTCAGGCCCGAACATTTTAAAAATGATTGGCCCAATGACTTGGGATCCCAGGTATCCGGAAATCCAGCTAACGCCGATGCGCCACTGCATAGGCCAGATTTCCTCTTTCCACCGAACGTTTATTTCCCGCAGCTGAGGACCAATGGCCGTAACTAAGAAGTGTGAAAAATGACGTTTCAGAAATAAAATGGTCAGAATTAATTGCACAGCAGGTAATGCACAGATGCTGTAAAGTTTTCCATTCAACGCAAAAATCAACCACCCGAGCAGACCCGCAGCAATCGAAATTCCAAACTTCAGTTTCTGAGTAAGCGCCATCGCACCCGTTCCGTCTGCAGCAGACATGAAAGGCTGGAGGATTACCGTGAGGGAGCTCAGAAGAACATACACTATCCACGGCAAGACCCATAGTGTATGACCCGCATGCGTACCGCTGTAAAACCAGAGCCCTCCCATCCCTACGGCAACAAAAATAACGACTGCCATTACCAGGTACAAACGGGAACTAAGCTGGAGCAGCCTATTAAACCTGGCCTTGTGGAATGCACCATCCCCGGAATCAAACAATCCTGCCTCGTGACTGAAGAATTGTGTAAGCACAACCCCAAGTCCCAGTTCAATAAAGATGGCAAGGTTTAAGATGTTACCAAATGTATAGTAGAACCCTTGTTCTTCATCGCTCAGAAAAACCAGGATTAATCCGAGGGTGATCGGTTTTTCCAATAACCCCCATGCCCTGGAAGCGAACGCGAACATTGCCGCCTTATCGATCCCGTAATAAAGGAGAAATCCAAGCATCCTTTATAGTCCGCGCTGATATATCAATTTTCTGAGTTCCTCGTTCTGTGAATAAGGATTATCAAACATGTCCACAACAATGGGCCGGTCCTTCTCACATGGCGCGATAAGTACCAAATCATTGACTAATTCTCGACACGAAAACTGCCCTTTTTGCAAGGGGACCGCCAGATAGTAGTCATTTTCAGTTAGAACATGGCCAGCCGGCAACTCTCTCGCCGCATATACCCCTCTCACCAATGCGTCCAGGTATTTCACTTCCTTTTCCGTGGGAGGCAACTTTTCGTCCGCTCGGATTCCACACATTTCTTTTGCCTTTTTGAAAGCACGGAACCATTCATCAATATGTTCCGGTGTAGAACAGTAGGGAGAGAAAGGCTTGTCATCGGTCTGGATATCAATGTGCCTTTCAAACGTCCTTGCTCCTTTAGCGTAGGCCATCATTACTGAGGAATGCCAGTCGCTGTATTCATGCGTTGAATAACCAATAGTGTGGTTGGGATATCTCTTCTTCAGGAAATCGATCTGGTTTAATTGCAAATCCCTGTCTTCAGTCGGATACATGGAGACACAGTGATTGATTGCCAAAGGTATACCTCGGTTTTCGAAAAATGTAGCCATGTCATCGATGCTCTTTAGAGAACTGCCTCCGGTAGACACGATGACTGGCTTTTTAGTCTTTGCTATCTTCTCCAACAAAACCCAGTCAGTTATATCCGAACTTGCCACTTTAATGATCTGAATCCCCATTTCGACGCAAAGATCCACGGACTTTTCGTCAAATGGTGTTGCCATGCGAACACAATCCTGACGACGAACCGTTTCCACCAATGTCGCCAATTCGTCCCGAGTCAACTGCGTGTCCACAGTTTTTTTTATATAGCGGATATCCTGGCGACTACGGAAATCTTTATGAATAAAGGAATCAACATCTCTGAACTGCAATTTAATGGAAGCCCGAACACCATTGTATTTAGCCACCGTGGCAAAATCTTTTACAATTTTGATTCCTCTTTCAAGGCTGCCCCAGTGGTTATTAGCGAGCTCCAAAACAAACAGCTCTTCAAATATATCACGATTCATGATTTTAACAGTTTATCGAAATGTTGACTTTAGACCATTTTTTCCGTCGTGGCAAAGAAAGCTTCAAGCTCGTTCAGAGAATGGATTCTATGGTCCGGGAGCACGGAGACCTCCTTCTCAACTCCACCGTACCCGTAACAAGCGCTGATAAAACGCCAACCACAACTCTTTGCTGCCATTGCGTCGTCCAGTGAATCTCCCACCAGCCACGTCGAATCAGCATTAAGACTAAATTTAGTGGCACAAAAGACGGCGGCCGCCTGCTTGTTTTCAAAACGTTTTTCCCCATTACTGTCCAGGCAGACTATCCCTTTAAAATACTTGGCGATTCCAAGAAAATCCACGATGAGGTTCGTGGCCTTGGCAGGTTTATTCGTGAGAATATACAAATGAAAACCATTTTCCTTTAGGAAACTCAGCGATTCCAGAAGGTATGGATACGCATTTGTCGATCTGTATCCCCGTTCGTCATATATTCTCCTAAAGGCTTCTTCCACTGCGGTTGACTCTGCTTCAGTAGCTTTCGGCAAAATCAACTTTATGATTTTTCCGATTGGTGGCCCAATGCGATCTCTAAGATTTCCCGTCATTCTGCCTCGAAAATTTTGCTCAATCGCTAGTTGTAGAGAAAACTCTATTCCAGGCAGCGAATCGACCAGTGTCCCATCCAAATCAAAAACAATATTTGCCACGTGCGTCTATTCCTCATTCCAAAGCTGGAATCAATAGATTCGAGAGCAGTTCATCTCGATCAAGAAACGGAGCCATGTCTTCCAGCGGAGCAGTAACCATTCTTCCGTCTGGCAGTTTTTTTGAACTTAGTTTTGGTTCAAATCCTTGCGTTCTATCCAACACAACTTCACATAAAAATGGGCCTGGGGCTTCCAACGCCTGGTCAATCAATTCCGCAAACTTCTCCCCCTCCACCCGCAGTGCTGGAATACCATGTGCTTGCGCTAACTTCACAAAATCAGGAAAACCGACACCACTTTCCGGCCCCTCTCCCACTAGGAGATTGAAAAAGTTTGCCTGGGTTGATCTGATGGAAAGATAACCACCGTTGTTAAGAACGAATATTTTCACGTTAAGCGAATTTTTAGCCACGGTGGCGAGCTCTTGAATGTTCATCATGATGCTGCCGTCTCCCGCAAGACATATGACCCTCTGCCCCTCATTCGCGTAAGAGGCCCCTATCGCCGCTGGCAAATCATAACCCATCGAGGCACTCCCTGAATTGCTGAACAATCGTTGTCCTTTTTTGATCTCTGCAGCCTGGAAAGGCACGATACAGGCAGTGGCATCCCCGCTCACCACAACGTCGGATGCGACTAACTTCTTAAAAAGTGTTTCGACAAAGAAATAGCTATTAATCCCGTTTTCCGTCGTCCTGTGTTTCGGCAATACCGTCGGATATTTTTGAACCCGCTCTTTACACCAGGTCAGCCATTCACGGTGCTTCGCTCCATCAAATTTCACCCGTGTCAATTCGCTCGACAGATGTTCCAAAAAGACTTTGGCATCGCAACAAAGGGTTTCGTCAGCCCGAAACGTTGGCTTATCCAGCTCGGACGGGTCAATATCGATCTGGAATTTGTAGGCGCAGCGCGCGAAAGCCTGCCAGTTGTAACTAATCTGCCGAATCGCCATTCTGGATCCGAGAATGACCACCAGGTCAGAGTTTTGAACCGTGAAGTTCCCGGCTCGCGTTCCAATTGTCCCCTGCCTCCCGCAGTAATATGGATTGTCCGTCGACAACAAATCTGGAGTCCATGCAGTTGCAATTGGAATTCCAAGCTTGACGGACACTTCATCCACCACTTGCAGTGCCTGGGCGATTCTCACTCCTGTTCCGATCAATAAAACAGGCCGCTTCGCATTCTTCAGCCTCTCTACCAAACCCGAGCATTTCGCAACTAATTCTGCTCCGTCGCAACCGGAAGGATTATCATTTTTGTCGTATCCCACCAGCTTTTCCACTTCGATCATCGCCCCCTGAACGTCCACCGGTATATCGATCCAGCAAGGGCCCGGACGTCCTTTCTGGGCCAGACACATGGCCTTCTCCAATTCATAGCGAATCATCAGCGGATCCATCACTAGTTTACAATATTTTGTGATTGGTTTAACCATTGATATAATATCCACCTCCTGGTCTCCAAGCTGCCTCAGTCGCAAATTTGGATAGGTGGCCATGCAAGTCTCTCGCTTTGTTTGACCAGAAATAATGAGCATGGGAACAGAATCCGTGAACGCCCCAAAAACGCCGTTCAGGGCGTTAATGCCCCCTGGCCCTGTAGTTACGTTGATAACTCCCAATGTCCCCGTAACTCTTGAATATCCTTCCGCCGCAATTGCGCTCGCCTGCTCGTGATGGTTGCAGACATAATGCAACCGCTTTTCTCTTCCTATCGCGTCGTTTAGATGCATTGCTCCTCCTCCTGTTACCAGGAAAAGATGCTTCACCCCTTCGTCCGCAAGTTTTTGCATCACATAATCGGCCAGTCGAATCTTCTGGGGGGGACACGAATTCATAGTCAATAATTATACGGGAAACGCATACAGCACCAAATCAAAAGTGGAGTAGGCGTGACATCTTAGAAAAAATTTGTAATTCAACTTCCAGCTTTCCAATAGCAAGGGAATCTCCCACATGTGCCCCGGCGTATGATATACGCAAATTGCCAAACCGGGGCGACCATTCCTTATGATTTTTTTGGCTCCCAATAATGCCTCGATTTCTGCCCCTTCTATATCCATTTTGACCAGCGTTGGAGAAAAACCGACAAGCGCTTCGTCCAAACTCACGCATTGGATCACGCAATTACCTTCTTCTGATATGCCACTTCCAGTACCCGCACCACTCGAAAATGACAATTGTGTGGTCTTTGAAAAGACCCCACAGGGCCAGCAATACACATGGGGTATTTTATTCGGAACCAAATCAACAAGAGTCTGTTGGATTTTAACAAAATTGGCAGCATCTGGCTCGAAGAGCGCAACTGCCTCCAATTCGATGTTATTGTCCATTGTTGAACGAATTGTATCGCCGTCAAACGCCCCGCAATCCACAAATCGGATTGGACTTTTCCACTGAGGCAAATCTTCCGGAAAGTATTGCGTTTGTTTAGTCGGTAAGGGAGCCAAACGAACATCTCCGCTCTTTCGGAATTGCAACACCTGGTCAAACAATTCCCTGCTCAATGTGTCCGCTAACAGTCTGCGTGCAGTTTCCACTTCTTCGGTCTTTGCTTCGTATGAATAACTCGGATCCGCCCACCAGCGCGCTGCGAACCTAGTGGGAAATCGATGGAGGATTTCCAGGAAAGTTATCACTTTGCTCCAACCAGCATTCTGGATTCTCGATACGATTTCACAGACATCAACATGAGGATTAAAAATTGCGATAATTACTGTTGTGTTCCTGCTAATCTCAGCTGGCACTTCAGATCCAGCCCACACGCTTAGGCCGCAAAACTCCTTCTTCCTGGTGTTGTCGTCCACGAAGCCTTTAACTTCGATGGCTTGACTGGAAAATACAGCATGTACCTCCTGGCCCGCAGCTCCTGTTCCATAAATGACCAGTCCATTCGCTGCAGTTACAAGTTCAAATGGATTTTCGTCCATCATCATCAAATCTTTTGCTTTTGAACCCATTCCAATGTCTTTTGAACAGCGTTCTGTATTGGCACTCTAACCGCAAGCCCAAGCTCACTTTGAGCTCTTTGAACATTAGGCACATATCTTTGGACTAATGCGCCCGCCACGGGTTTGCTTTTAATTTCAATTTCACAACCGCCCTCTGCCGAGCTAATAATCTCCGCAATCTCTTTGATCCTGTAACTCATTGGAGAGCCCACGTTGTAGGCTCGACAATTAGAGCCTCGGGTTAAAATGGTCAGTAACCAAACCACAAGATCCGAAGCATACATGTAAGACCGATACGGGGTTCCGTCTCCACTCACAACGATGCGACCGCTTGAGGTTGCATCGCGAATGAAGTTCCCAATTGCAAAGTGGGCATCCAGCGGAAGATGAGGTCCTACAAATGCAAAGCATCGCGCTATCAGGCAATCAATCCCATATTGTTTGCTATAGCAGGCGCAAAGTGTTTCGGCAAAACGCTTCCCTTCAGCATAGGCTGATCCGGCATCCAGGAGGTCTGGCCCACCCATATAAGTTTCTTCCACATTTGCTATTTCGGGAGGCTGCTTCCCGTAAACTGCACCAGAACTTGTCAGTAGAAAGCGCCTGACCTTGTGTCTTAGCGCAAATTCCAAAACATACTCTGTTCCTAAACAGGCCGTACGAGCCATGGTTACTGGCTCCTCCGCATTGAGCTTCGCACTTGCCTCGGTAGCAGCATGGATCAAATAGTCGATGGTTTGATTTAACTGGAGGGCTCTTAAACTATTCAAATCGCCTTCAATCAATTGAAGTGCGCTTTCACCTTTTAAATGGGGCATCACTGCTAGAAATTGAGCGGGATTGCGCGAAAGAACGCTAACTTTGATGTTAAGATTCTGCTTCTTATTGATAAACAGAAGGCTTTCGACCAGCCATTTTCCAAAAAACCCAGTCCCTCCGGTTACAAATAGGTGACGGCCTTCCAGCAGATCACCAAGCGCCTCGCACTGGGCTCCAACATTCTCTAAATCATTAGTCGGAATTTTCACCTGTTGTTCAAACTCGGAAATACAAATGCCCATTCGACAGAATAACGTTCATTGTGTTCACCTCCGCGACTTGAGCACAAAATTTCGAATGCATTCCACCATGTATTGAATCATATCACCGCTTAAACCTGGGTAGGTCCCTACGAATACAGATTCTTTCATTATCCGGTCCGCGCCTTCCATCGTTGTCGCCACTCGAAATGCACCTGGATTCTGTCTCTTCAACGTGACAAAGGCTGGCTGTCGCAACAGGTTTCCTCCGAAAAGCATTCTGTTCCCTATTTTAGCTCCATCCAGCATGCGAACGAATTCACGCCGGTCAAAAGGCGCGGAGGATTTTATAAGCATCATGAAACCAAACCACGAACAAACCGTCTTGTGACCGGTCCCGTCCCAGTTAAAACCTTCACTGCTCCACCCACTTGCATGAGTAGGCAAATGAAACTCAAAACAGTCATCAAACTCCGCCAGGCCCTGCCTCAACAAATTCCAATTATCTATCCGCGCTTGAATGAAATGTGGCAATTTCTTTAGTTGCTCTCTGCCAATTGCTGCCTGAGTGTCCAACGGTTTCAAATTGTATCCAAGGTGACTATAAATGTATTTGTGATCATACCCTTCGGGCAACTCGCCCAGCTGCCATCCAAACCTTTTGTTGCAGGTGTTGTCTTTTCCACTTGCGCACCAACAGTCCCTCCCCCAGTCCCGAAAGCTTTCAACCAGGACTTTCAATCGCATATCTTTGACAACATTAACCGCCCCTCCCTCACCCATAGTGAGATGGTGCGGCGGATAAAAGGATTGCGTTGATAAATCTCCAAAAGTTCCCGTAAACCGTCCGTCGTACTGACATCCAAGCGCATCGCAGTTGTCTTCGATAAGCCAAAGGTTATGACGCTTACAAAAATCTGTTACAACCGAGAGATCAAACGGATTTCCCAGAGTATGCGCCATCATCACGGCTTTTGTTTTTCCCTCTACATAAGCTTCTTCCAGCTGGTCCATTCTTCCGTTCAAGGTAACAGGATCGTTATCAATAAATACGGGAACCAATCGATTTTGAATTATAGGAGCGACCGTGGTTGGAAATCCCGCAGCAACCGTGATTACCTCGTCACCAGGCCGTAATTGTCGGTCCCCCAGTTTTTCGCTGGTTAGTGCTGAAATCGCCACCAAATTTGCTGACGATCCGGAGTTGACCAAAAGGCTGCGCTTCACTTTAAGGAATGCACCCAATTCCTTTTCAAAGGCGTCTCCTTCAGGCCCCAGAGTAAGCCAAAAATCCAGGGTAGATCGCACTGCGGCTTCCACTTCATCGGAATTAAAGACTCGACCTGCATAGGGAACGACTGTCTCGCCAGGAATAAACTCGGCATGTTCCGCATCATTTCCGGGAAGGTTATTTCCATGCATTGCCTTGGAATACTCTCGCGTCAGTTCAAGGATTTGCTTTCGAATTTCTTCCGGTGTTCTCATGCTTGCTTTTTTGCCCACGCTAGATTTTTAACTTCCGCATCGGCGGTGTATCCCTGCAAATGCTTGGTAGTGAATTCCTGAGCTCGCTTCCCCTCGTTCCCGACCTTCTGATACCATTCAATTGTCTTTTCAATCGTTTGAGGGAAATTCCATGTCGGCTCCCATCCAAGCAGAGCGCTGGCCTTGTCCGTAGAGAGCTGTAAAAGTTTTGCCTCGTGCAGCGCCTTGGGATCGCTTCGATCTTCCCAGTCGCCCTTCCAGTGTTTCATCACTTCAACAACGAGGTCTTTGACGGTCCTGTTGCTCTCGTGTCCAGGACCGAAATTAAAAGCGGAAGTCAAAGATGCCGAATTTCCCTTAACAAGGTCAGGATTATAGAGGCTTGCGCCTAGCCAAAGATATCCGCTCAAGGGCTCGAGCACATGTTGCCAGGGCCTTGTCGCCACTTTGTTGCGAACCGCAATTTTTTTGGAGTTCTGCAGTGCTCTCACGCAATCGGGTATAATTCTGTCTGCTGCCCAATCCCCCCCACCCACCACGTTTCCAGCTCTAGCGCTCGCTATTTTTACCGGATGTTCTTCAAAGAAAGATCTCCGGAAGGAATTGATCGCAATTTCCGCCGCCCCTTTGCTCGCCGAGTAGGGATCATACCCCCCTAGTGGATCTTCTTCACGGTACCCGTGCACCCACTCCTTGTTCTCATAACACTTATCAGTCGTCACAAACACCACCGCTGTCCGTTTCGAATAATCCCTTAATATATTTAGAAGATGAACCGTTCCCATCACATTCGTGTCAAACGTTTCCACGGGAATTCGGTAGGACTCCCTGACAAGAGGTTGAGCGGCGAGATGAAAAACAAAATCCGGGCCACACCGTCTAAACGCTTCTGCAAAAGTTGCCTGGTGGCGAATATCCCCTTCAATATGTTCGAGCCTGCTCCCCAATTCCAATTGCGTAAATAATGATGGGCTCGTGTCCGGCGGCAATGCATACCCTGTTACTTTCGCCCCCAGCGCTAATAGCCACTCGCAAATCCATGACCCTTTGAAACCCGTATGCCCGGTCACAAAAACTTTTTTACTACTGTAAACCGATCCAAACGAGTCTTTCATCTTTACCACGTCTTCCATGGTGCGACACCGTCGGCCCACATCTTGTTCAAAAGCGTGAATTCCTGGAAGGTATCCATCGGTTGCCAAAAGCCGTTGTGTCGATAGGCCATTAGCTGTCCTTCACGAGCCAAAGTTTGCATCGGTTCCTGCTCAAACATCTTTCGATCGCCATTTTCCAGGTACTTGAACACATCGGAGTGAGCGATGAAAAATCCGCCATTTATTCGACCATCGGAAACCTGTGGCTTCTCATTAAATTGTGTGATTACCCCTCCATCACCTACAACAATTTCCCCAAATCTTCCAGGGGGCCGGACAGCAGTCATGGTCAGCTTTTTGCCATGTTTTTTGTGAAACTTCAACGCCTCCCTCACGTTCACATCCCCAACCCCGTCCCCATAAGTCAGAAAAAAACTTTCATCCTTCCCGATATATCGCTGAATTCTGCTGATTCTCCCCGCCGTCAGCGTCTCTTCCCCTGTGTCTGCCAGTGTCACACTCCAGTCTTCCTCGTCGCTCCTGGTGTGAAATTTCACCGAAGGCTTCTGCCCTAGCTTCAGCGTCACGTCGTTCGTCATCCATTGGTAATTACGGAAATAGTCCTTGATGATTTCCCCTTTGTAACCCAGGCATAGCACGAATTCCTTAAATCCCTGGGCCGCGTAAATCTTCATGATATGCCAAAGAATCGGTCGATTCCCAATCGGCACCATGGGCTTTGGACGGAATTCCGTTTCTTCCCGCAAACGGGTCCCTTTGCCACCACAAAGAATTACGACTTTCATAAAAAGTAAGCAATTAGCCTAAACATCACCTCTTCTCAAGGCAACCAGTATCAGGACACACAACTCCCTTTATTTTTTGTTCCCACTTCCTTAGTCTCCTCCCATGCCATCTTTTGACATTGTTTCTGAAGTCAGCACCATGGAAATTGAAAACGCCGTGAACCAGTCCAAGAAGGAATTGGCCACTCGCTTTGATTTCAAAGGCTCCAAGGCCGAGATTACCCTCGAAAAAAATGAGATAAAGCTGACTGCCGAGGATCATTTCAAAATAAAGACCCTTCATGAAATTGTCATTGGTAAATTGGCAAAACGGGGTGTCAGCCTGAAGAACATCGATAAGGGGGAACCGGATTTCTCACCCCTTGGTCACGCCCGCCACACCATCAAAATCAAACAGGGAATCGAGTCTGCCGTAGCCAAGCAGGTCACCGGCTTTATCCGGGATACCAAAATTAAGGTCACTACCCAGATCCAGGATGAGCAGGTTCGCGTTACCGGGAAAAATCGTGATGACCTTCAATCCGTCATCGCTGCCGTTCGCGGCCATGATTTCCCGTTGGCCCTTAATTTTCAGAACTTTCGCGATTAGCCTTTCGACTGTCTCGCCACAACCTGACCGTTGCCAGTGCAGTAATCAGTGCAGCGCCCATCCCGAACCAGTCTCCGTGCCTGTGGTAAAAGGTTTCAGCCCTTTTCACAGAGCTCACAATTGGCAGGTCCACATTAAAAACACCCACGCCATAAACCGACCCCCTTTCATCTTTAAAAACCTCACGAATTCGCCCATAAGCATCAATCCAGCATGTTAGTCCGTTATTTGTGGACCGAACCAGAGGCACTCCATTTTCCACCGCTCTAAACAGCCCGTTTATCGCATGTTGCCACTGCATCATCCCCTCCTTAAACCACCCATCGTTCGTCAAATTCAGTAGAAAATCAGTCTCCGGAAACACCGCCTCAGGCCCTCCATGGGGAAAGAAATCCTCAAAGCAAATCAACACCGAACATCGTGCGTCACTTCCGGGAATTGGGAACGAGACAGATTTTTCACCCGCTTCGTAACTGCTCTCAATCGGCGTCAAATATCGCAAAAAACTCAGCCATTTCAACATCGGCACGTACTCCCCAAAAATCACCAAACGCTTTTTTCTATAGCTGCCGGCGTGCTGGCCTTTTTCATTAAACAAAAACGCGGCATTATAATATTTATACTGGGTTTTTCCCTCGATAGTTTCCGGCTCTGCATCATCGCATCCTAGGACCATCGACACTTTCTTAAGCGCTATGAAATTGGTCAGAGCTTTGTAGTTCTCGGAGCTCCAGGGTGGCATTGCCGCCTCAGGCCAAATCAAGCATTGGGAGTCGGATTCCAAACCTTTCTCGGATAGCCTCAACAACTGTTCAAAACGATTTGTTCCCTCGCCGGGTTCAAAAATCAGTTCCTGGGGTATTGCTGGCTGCACCATGCTCAATTTGACAAACCGGTCCGGAGCTGGTGCATTCCGCACCCTCCCCATCCCCCAGATACTCGTTCCCAGCATTACCAGCAACTGGATCGCTATCTCACCCATCAAGCCCCGGTAAGCTCGCTCCTGCTTTAACGCGCGTAAAACGTTCAGCAGTGACGCCGAAAACCAAACCACTAAAAATGAAACGCCGTAAACGCCAGTAATGGAACTGATCTGGATCAAAGGAACATTTCGGTATTGCGACACCCCCAATAAGTTAACCGGAAAGCCTCCAAGCAAATGGCTCCTCGCCAACTCCAATCCAACCCAGCTCAAAGCGCACATCAGCGCAAATCTCTGGCGTTGCCCCCAATTCCCCCCCTCGCCTGCCGTCCCGTTCAGCACACACCACACTCCGGGAAAAATACCGGCATAAACCGAGAGCGCGATCCATCCTGCTATAGCCCCCTTGGGAAACGGAATATTCAGCAACCAATCAAGACTGATCAGGCTGCACACCATCCCACACCACCAACCTTTCAAGAACCTTCGCCAGCCCTGTTCGTGACTGCACCCCAAAAGCAGTATTGCCGGCGCCAAAAAAGCCCCTCCTGCAAAAGAAAACGTTGGCAGCGAAATAGCCCAAAGAACCCCGGCTGCGCTCACCATACCCCACGATGTCCACCTGAGTCTTAACCAACGTTCCATCCACCCATCGTGGATTTGGGGCCGTAAAAGAGCAAGTTACCAAACCACATCGGATCCAAAGCATCTACCTGATCCTCTTAAGCCGTCCGAGGAATTCGTTCGGTCCCATAACCCCCTCCACTCTCATCTCTCGATTTTCAACACCCTGCGCATCGTAAAAAAGAATGGTTGGATAACCCTCCACTCTGAAACGCCTCGAATATTGCAAAGTGGCTGGGGCTTGTTCGTCAGACATATCCACTTGTAGCAACACGAATCTCTTCATCGCTGAAGCCACCTCGGCGCGAGTGAATACTTTGCGTTCCAGATCATGGCACGGTCCACACCAGGAAGCCGTAAAATCAATCAAGACCGGTTTTTTCTCTGCTTTAGCTTTTTCAAAAATCGCATCCGCAAAAGGTTGCCATTGAACAAGCACCGGTTTGTGATCAGGCAGAGACATCCATATCGAACCTGAGAATGCGATGCTTGCCACAAGGTATCGAGCCAGTTTCAAACCGCGATCCCTTCCATTCTGCTCGTATCCGAAAACGAAGTAACAAGAGCCGAGGAAAAGAATTCCAGGCACCAGATACGAAATGGGATCTTCAAGAAACACCGATTCCAAGATCCATACCAATACGCAAATGCCCAACGCTCCGGCCACTCCCTTCACAAATCTTGCCCATTCCCTCTTGCCGACTATATCCATACCCGTAACCTACATGACTTCCGCGCCAAGGAAAATCTTGCTCTCGCCCATAGGTTCTCTAATTTGACGGAAATGAAATCGATCTCAATCGGATCAAGCAAGCTCGTGTCCTCCAGGCTTGCTTATGGCTGCTGGCGTATTGCCGGGACTTGGGAACCGAGTGAGGTCACCTCCGACAGCGTCAAGTCAGGCATCAAAGCTGTTCTTTCTGCCTACGAAGCCGGTTACACCCTTTTTGACCACGCCGATATTTATTGCCATGGCGTTGCCGAGGATGTGTTTGGAAAAGCCCTCAAACAGGTCACTGGAATGCGCGAGAAAATTCTCATCGCCACCAAATGCGGCATTCGTTTTCCGGGTGAACCATGGTCAGATTCACCCCAGCGCTACGACTTTTCCAAACAACATATCATTGATTCCTGCGAAGGATCTTTAAAACGTCTTGGAATTGAAACGATCGATTTATACCAACTCCACCGCCCTGATTTCCTCGCCGACCCGGACGAAGTCGCCGCAGCCTTTGCCCAACTTCGTGATACCGGCAAAGTGAGAGAATTCGGCGTCAGTAATTTTCGTCCGTCGCTTCTTTCCGCCTTACAAAAAGCCTGCCCTATGGCCCTCGTGGTGAATCAGATCGAAATCAGCCTGGCCCGCCTTGCTCCTTTCGAAGATGGCACGCTCGACCAATGCCTGGAAAACAAAATGACTCCCCTTGCCTGGAGTCCATTGGGTGGTGGAGTCCTGGGGCTTCACGAAAACAACGCCCCTCCAGGTCATAAACACCACGTCTCCTTGAACCTCCAGGAGACTATTCAGGCTATTTCCGAGGCTCGCGGCACCAGTCGGTCCGTCATCGCCCTGTCGTGGCTGCTCAAGCACCCTTCCAAAATTATTCCCATTGTTGGGTCGGCGAATCCCAAGCGGATTCAGGAAGCCACTCAGGCGGACGATCTCGAACTCACTCGGGACGAGTGGTACCGTCTTCTCATCGCCGCTCGCGGGGAACGTCTGCCTTAATTTTCCATGCAAACACCTTCAGCAGCAGGCTATCGAATGCCGGCCGAGTGGGAAACCCATGCAGCCACCTGGTTTAGCTTTCCCCGTCCGGAAGGCATCAGTTTTCCCGATAAATATGACACAGTCCCTCCTGTCTATGCCGAGTTGATCAGGCACCTGGCCCCCGTGGAGGAAGTGCATATCAACGTTTGGAACCGTGACTCGGAACAAACCGTCAGATCGCTCCTTCAAAAACACAAAGCCCCGTTGGATAATGTCTTTTTTCATTATTTCCAAGCCTACGAACCATGGTGCCGCGATCACGGGCCCGTTTTTATCGTTCGCGACGTCAATGGCAAAAAAGAGCGGGCCGTTGTTGATTGGGGATACAATGCGTGGGGCGGAAAATATCCACCATTCGATCTGGACGACGAAGTGCCTGTCCATGTTGCTAAATTTAGAAACCTTCCTCTCTACCAGCCAGGAATTGTCATGGAAGGCGGCTCCATTGATGTGAATGGGCGCGGAACATTAATCACCACCGAGTCTTGTCTCCTAAACCCCAACCGAAATCCGACTCTCTCCAAAATACAGATTGAGGATTATCTGAAGGATTATCTCGGTGTCACCCACATCATCTGGCTCGGTGACGGCATTGTTGGTGATGATACTGATGGCCATGTCGATGACCTCACTCGCTTCGTAGGCCCCTCCACCGTCGTGACCATCCTGGAGGAGGATCCTTCCGACGAAAATTATCCTATCCTTCAGGAAAACCTGGAACGACTTCGGCATTGCAAAGACCAGGACGGAACTCCATTGCGAATCGTTCCACTTCCTACTCCGGGATTACTCGCTTTCGAAGATCAAAGATTGCCCGCCAGCTACGCCAATTTTTACATTGCCAACAATATTGTGCTTGTTCCGACATTCCGTCACAAAAACGACGATCTGGCTCTTTCCATTTTGCAAAAGGAATTTTCGAGCCGAAAAGTTATCGGGGTTGACTCCACAGAATTGATTTGGGGGCTGGGATCTTTTCATTGCATCAGCCAACAGGAACCAGCGTAACTGGATTCCTATTTTCCGATACAAAACTGGCTGAAGATAGAGTCAAGCAGATCCTCGGTGCTTGTCTTCCCTACAATCTCCCCAACTGCATGCACCGCAATTCTAAGGTCCATCGCAGCCAGCTCGAGCGCCAGGCCCTCACTTAAAGCTTTGGCTGTATTTCGAATTCCTTCCTCGGCCCGGCGGAGTGCATTCTGGTGCCGGGAGTTGATCATTACCTCGGACATTTCACTCCCCAGCTTCCCGCTCCAAACAAGTTCCTCGATTTTTTCCTTTACTGCTTCTATTCCCTCGCCGCTCATACAATCGGTCTGGATCACCTTTGCAGCCCAGCTAACCGGAAGTTCCGCCCGCCTCGGTAAATCGGACTTGTTCAAAATCAAAAGATGCTTTTTGTCGGATGCCGAATCAACCAATGCTTGGTCTTCCCGGTCCAACTCATCTCCGGCATTGAGAACCACCAATACCAATTCCGCCTTTTCCAGGCTCGCTTTGCTTCTCCTGATTCCTTCCATTTCGACAAGGTCTTCGCTAAATCGAATGCCCGCGGTATCAATAAACACGACCGGGATTCCTCTCACATTTGCTGTTTCTTCAATGGTGTCCCGGGTCGTCCCCGCGACAGGCGAAACAATCGCTCGCTCGTGTCCCAAAAGTTGATTGAGAAGACTCGATTTTCCAGCGTTGGGTCGCCCAACAATCGCCGCACGAATTCCTTTTCGGAGGATCTGGCCTTCCTGCGAAGTGGATAGTAGTCGCGCGATAAACTCCAACGCTCGGTTCAATCGCTCCAGCATTTGAGCCTGGGTATCCGGCGCAATGTCTTCATCCGGAAAATCAATGTGAGCCTCCACGTGGGCCAGCAGCCTTATCAAGTCATCACGAAGTCGGTTAATCTCTTGTCCCAGCCTGCCTGCCAACTGGGTATTGGCCGCCTCAATCGCCAGGTCCGTCCGGGCATTAATCAAATCGCAAACCGCTTCCGCCTGCGTTAGATCAATTCGTCCGCAAAGAAATGCGCGACGAGTAAATTCTCCAGGTAATGCCAACCGCGCTCCCCCAGCCATCACTGCCTCAAGAACCAGTTTGGTTACTAACATTCCGCCATGACATGAAATTTCTACCACATCCTCGCCGGTGAAAGTCCGTGGAGCTCGCATCACTCCCAGCAAGACTTCATCAATCACCTGTTCCCCATTCAACACATGGCCGTAATGAATCGTATGACTGGCTGCAGATGAAGGTTGCACCCCCCTCTTTCCTTTTGCGCGAAAAACTTTGTCTGCCACTCTCGTTGCGTGGCTTCCCGAAATTCGAATGATCGATAATCCCCCCTCTCCAAGCGGGGTCGCAATCGCAGCTATCGTATCGTCAAACATTTCTCAATGTCCGCAATTGCCCGCACGGTTTTCTGCATCCCTGCCCTTCAACCAAAATTGTGCCTTTTCGTAACTCTTCTTGTGTAGATAGTGCAATAAGTCGGGTGAGGTTCCCTTCGGTAGCGCGCCCGTTAACTCTTCAAGCCGCGTGAAAATTGGCAATAAATTCACTTTTTCCTTTTTCTCCCGAATCGCCATCACCGAGATGTCCAGTTCTTCCAGAGCCCCGAGTATTTCTTTTTCCAGGTCAGTTAACATGTTCGAACTGTAAGGATGGTCTTTCTCGCTTAAATCGCAAGTGAACTTCTCATTTGTCAAACACCTGTTTATCCTTCCACTCCATGGCATCCATTTCACCTGGCCAAAAGCTTTTTCTCGGTATCGAATGCGGCGCAACAAAATCCTCCGCCGTTCTCGGAGATTCGTCGGGCAAAATTATAAAGGAAGTCTCCGCTGGTCCTGGAAATCTCCGGCTCCTGGATGACCGTCAATTATTAACTCTCTTCAAGTCACTCAAGTCTTCTTTGGGCGCTGGCATTCGGATCTCGACAGTAGCCATCGGCATGGCTGGGGCTCGAACCGAGCAGGATCGAAGACGTATCCTCCGTTGCGCCAACCAAGTCTGGTTGCACGCTATTTGCATCGCCACCAATGATTTGGAGACCGCTCTGGCAGCAGCCCCGCCTAAGCCTGGCTTCGCTACTCGGGTCCTGCTTGTCAGTGGCACTGGCTCTTGTTGTTTTGGCACTACTTCGAGCGGCATGTCCGCAAAATTTGGCGGCTGGGGCCATATCCTGGGTGATAAAGGCAGCGGGTACGAAATTGGACTTCGCGGACTTAAAGCAGTCCTTTATTATTTCGATAAAGATGGCCGCTGGCCCGCCCTGGGTGCCTCCATCCTCAACCACCTGAAGCTCAACGAACCGGATGATCTCATCCTTTGGGTGCAGTCTGCGTCCAAAGCAGACATCGCAGATCTCGCCCAACTGCTTTTTACTGCCGCCATTCGTAAAGATAAAATTTCCATGGATATTCTCGCTGGTGCCGCAGAAACCCTGGCCAAGGATGCCTGCTTTTGCGCGAGCAGATTGGCCTCCCTGAATTCTCGTATCCAATTCGTGCTCACAGGTAGTGTTCTGACCAGGCAACCAGACTTTGCAAAACAAGTTCGTAAACAAATCCTTAAAAATTGCCCAAAGGCAATCGTGTCGATCCTAACTCAGTCGGGAGCGTTGGGAGCCCTCCGAATCGCTCTAAAAACCGGTGGTCACACAGATAAACTTTCTCCAGAAACTAGCCCGGTTTCAGCACGTACCAGCAGTCCCATTCCTCCCCTCTCTTCCACTGAAGACAGAAATCCAGCATCCATGGACCTCCACAAAATGAGTCCCAGGGTCGCTATCCAACTGATGCTCACCGAGGAAGCAAAAGTACCTTATGCTGTCCTCTCCGAGCTGGAGCGTATCGTCAAGGCAACAAAATGGATTGTCCGCGCCTTTAAAAACAACGGACGATTGTTCTATGTAGGCGCAGGAACCAGTGGTCGTCTTGGCATATTGGACGCTAGTGAATGCCCTCCTACTTTCCGAAGCGATCCTGAGCAGGTTCAAGGCATTATCGCCGGCGGTGTCCAGGCCGTTTATCGCGCCGTTGAGGGTGCTGAAGATAATTATTCCGCCGGACAAAAGGGAATTTTCCACCGCAACATCACCTCCTCTGACGTTGTCGTGGGAATTGCCGCCAGCGGTCGTACTCCGTTCGTTCTGGGCGCGCTTTCTGCCGCACGCTCTGCCGGCGCTAAAACAATTCTGGTCTCCTTCAACTCCAACTTGGTTCTTTCTAATGAAGAAAAAGTCGACCTTGTGATTTGCCCAAAAACAGGCCCTGAAATCCTCACGGGATCTACCCGCCTGAAGGCTGGTACCGCCACTAAACTGATCTTGAATGCGTTCACCACGGTCGCCATGGTGCAAACTGGAAAGGTAGTCAGTAATCTCATGGTCGATCTCAACCCCTCCAATCTAAAGCTCCGCGATCGGGCTCGTAGAATTGTTTCCCTTCTCACACACGCCTCTTCCGAACAGGTGGAATCTGCCTTGACCCAATCCAGCTGGCGCATCAAAGCCGCCATTGATCAACTCTCAACTTCCGCTCCAAAAAATTGAAAAGTTCTTTTTAACTCCCGTTTGTTTGGTAAGCTGCCTCCAGAATCTTCTGCGTAATCGTTTTCTATGAACATTTGGGAAAAATTAACTCGACTGGTGGTTATTCTGCTTTTCCTTGCTTCCCTCGTCGGTGTCATCCTTTGGTATTCCCCCGTCATCCAGAAAAATGAACGCATGCGCAAGGAACTTATGGAATACGACCGCAGGATCGAAAAGGAAATGGACCAATCCAAGAAACTGGAAGCCTCGATTCGCTCCATGCAGGAGCCCCGCACCATTGAACGCCTGGCTCGCGAACGCCTTCATTACGCCAAAACAGGTGAAACAGTCCTTTATTTCGAAACTGTCTCCACCAATATTTCAGCCCGGACTTCAAATCGTTAAGATCATCTTCCGCGTTCATTCTGATTGACTTCTTTTGACGACAAAATATATCCATCTCATGCCCAAATCCCCTTCGCAGCTCCGGTTATCTTTTTCCAGCTCAACAATGTTAAACCACATTTCGCTCTCTTGCGCGGCCCTTTTGTCGATTTCCATCTTTACTGTCGGCACTACCTTTGCCGCCGATCCGGAACCCCCTAAATCAGCTCCCGCCGTCGAAACCACAGCCAAACCTGCCAATGAAAATGAATTTGTCATAGGCCCGACTTATGTCGACGCTCCAGAATTCAAGGTTCGTGAAGATGTTCCTAAAGGGAAAATCTTCAAATTCACCATGAACTCGACCGAAAGTAAATTTTACCCGGGCATCAAGAAAAACATTCCTGGCGTCTCGCCCTACACCCGCAATGTCACCGTGTATGTTCCGAGCCAATATGTCGCTGGCACAGCTGCTCCTTTCATCATTTCTCAGGACGCCAGTGGCGCCAATAACATGCCCGTCGCCCTCGACAACATGATCCACGATCATCGCCTCCCGGCCATGGTTGCCATCTTCATCATGTCCGGTGGCGGCGACAGCAAAGGGAGTGAACGCGGTTTGGAATACGACACTGTCTCTGCCAAATATGCCGAGTTCGTCGAAGCTGAAGTGCTCCCACGCGTTTCGAAGGAGTGCAATGTCACGCTCACTTCGGATCCCGATGGCCGGGCCACCACAGGCGGAAGCTCCGGCGGCGCAGCCGCCTTCACCATGGCTTGGTTTCGTCCCGATCTCTATCACCGGGTGCTCACTTATTCCGGCACTTATGTCGACCAACAGTCCCCTTTCAACCCCGTCTCGCCGCAAGGTGCCTGGGGTTATCATCAATATTGGATCGGTGCCAGTCCCAAAAAGCCCCTTCGTATCTGGCTCGAAGTCAGTGAGAAGGACAATGGCTTCAACGCGTCGGAAGCGGGCCTGCACAATTGGGTCATGGCCAACGAACGCATGGCTGCCGCGCTCAAGGCGAAAAATTATGAGTATCGTTACGTCTTCGCCAAGGCCGCCGGTCACACGGACGGCAAGGTCTTCCGCCAAACGTTGCCCGAAGCTCTCGAATGGCTTTGGAAAGGTTATGCGTCCAAGGAAACTGCCAAAGAACCGGCAAAATAAAGAGCGACTGCCATTTAATACGAAAGAGCGGGGGCGCCTCTTCCCGCTCTTTCGTATTTCGGAATTACCAACGGTGATCCCTTCAATCGAAATGCCTCTCCAACTCGCCCGGCCGATTCATCCCTCTTTACTTTCCTGGCGGCATTCCAATTTCTCTTTTGAAAACCACGCCCAAATATTCCGAATGCCGGAACCCTGATTTTTCGGCGATTTGTTCCGATGGAAGATCGGTTTCAATCAGCAGCTCTTTGACCCGGTTTAACTGCACTCTTAGGATCTCTTCGTGGGGCGTCCGGCCAATCATTTTTTGGAACTTTTTCTCCAATACTCTTCGGGATTGGGGCACCGCCTTCATCACATCGTTTACGTTGATCCCTTCGCATCCATGTTTTCTGATAAAATGAATCGCTCGCCCCACGTTCACATCTTCCATCGCCAGCACGTCGGTCGATTGCCTCGTCGCCACACCCGAGGGTGCGATCAAGTGGGTTTCGCTTTTTAACTTTTTCCCATGCATCAACCGGTCCAGCAGCCGGGACGCTTCATATCCCGTGCGATGAGCGTTGGGAATCACGCTCGAAAGTGAGTCTGCCAAAGCCAATAGGGATATTTGGCGTGCTACGATTTCATGGGGCAACAGGTTCTGGATGCGTGCAGGCGGATGAAAATAGCAGTGCCGGACGAAGGTTCGACGTCTCGACCAACAGCGCCACTTTACGAGGTGTTTTCACAATTTTATCGACTTCTCTAAACACCCTGAACCAGACGGGTGCAAAATCGAAGTTCAAAAGCGTGAAAGCTCATTGCTTTACTTTTCATTTCTTAGTCTCTTATCAAGATACCCGGCTTGCCATTGGTTTAGCTCTCTAGTCTCATGTTAGGAGCCCTCCAGGTTAAAGCGGGTTTCTACCAAATGAAACGCTTCACGAAATCTCGTCTCCTGATTACTGCCACCGTCGCACTTTCCATTCCTCAATACGGGCTGCTTACCCCGCTTATGGCTGTGGATACTCCTCTGAAGCCCAAACCCGGCCTTCCTGCTTTTGAATACATGGAAGCGCCAGGTCCGCTTCCCAACTACGTTCCTGGCGCCAAATGGGGAACTCAGGCAGCGCCCATTAGAACTATGCAGAAACCTCTTTCCCCGGAGGAATCCGCCAAACACTTTGTCACTCACTCCGATTTCGACATCCAGCTTTTCGCCGCAGAGCCCCAGATAGCAAAAGCCATTTGCATGGCTTGGGATGCTCGGGGCCGCATGTGGATCGCCGAAACCTTCGATTACCCCAACGACATGCAACCCGAAGGCCAGGGCCATGACCGCATTGTCATTTGCGAAGATACCGATGGTGATGGCAAAGCCGATAAATTCACGGTCTTCGCCGACAAGTTAAGCGTTCCAACCGGCATGATTTTCTCGGATGGCGGCCTAATCGTTGTCCACTCGGGAAAAATGGAATTCTTCAAAGACACGGATGGCGATGACAAGGCCGATCTCCGCAAGGTTCTCATCGATGGTTGGGGAACTCGGGACACCCACGCCGGGCCAAGCAATCTCCGTTACGGTTTCGACGGTTGGATCTGGGGTGTCGTTGGCTATTCCGGATTTAAAGGAACCGTGGGCGGTAAGGAAATCACCTTCGGGCAGGGAATCTATCGTTTTAAATCAGACGGTTCACAACTTGAGTTCGTCCGCTCCAGCAACAACAATACCTGGGGCTTGGGGTTCAGCGAGGAAGGCATTGTTTTCGGATCCACCGCTAACAACAACGCCAGCATGTACATGCCCATCCCGAACCGCTATTACGAAGCTGTCCAAGGATGGTCCGCCGCTCGCATCGAAAGCATTGCCGACAGCCAGAGCTATTATCCCATCACCGAAAAGGTTCGCCAGGTTGATTGGCACAATAAATACACTGCCGGTGCAGGCGGAGCCCTCTACACCGCCCGGAGTTTTCCCCAGGATTTCTGGAACAAAGTTCAATTCGTTGCCGAGCCCACAGGCCACCTGCTCGGCCAGTTCCGTCTCGAAGCCAATGGTGATGATTTTGTCTCCCATAACGAGCATAACTTTCTCGCCAGCGACGACGAATGGAGTGCCCCCATTGCCGCAGAAGTAGGTCCCGATGGTTCTCTTTGGGTCATCGATTGGTACAATTACATTATCCAGCACAACCCCGTGCCCAACGGATTTACCAACGGCAAAGGAAACGCCTACGAAACACCTTTGCGCGACAAGACTCATGGCCGGCTCTATAAAGTGACTTATCGGCCAGGCAAAAAAAATGAAATGCTCAATCTTGAGAAAGCTTCTCCGGATCAACTGGTCGCCGCTTTGAAAAATGAAAACATGCTTTGGCGGCTTCACGCCCAACGGCTTCTCACCGAGCAAAAGGCGACTTCCACCGAATCCGCTTTATGCGATCTGGCAGCAGATAAAAGTGTGGACGCATTGGGGCTCAACACTGCGGCCATCCATGCTTTGTGGACGCTCAACAATCTCGGCTTGACCGGGAATCCGTCGGTCAAGGTGAAGAGCACCCTGGAAGCCGCTCTTCGCCATCCTTCGGCTGGTGTCCGCCGCGCCGCAGTCGGTGTCCTGCCTCGATCCACAGAATCAGCCCAACTTCTGCTAAAAAACAATCTGCTCACCGATGAAAATTCCCAGGTTCGGCTCGCCACTCTTCTCACTCTATCTGAAGTCCCCCCTTCTACCGAAATCGGCGCCGCGCTTGAGAAAAACTTGCATCAATGGAACACAGGTAAAAGTCATTGGTTAAATGATGCCATTACTGCCGCTGCCGCCAAAAACTCCGGGGCTTTTCTCTCGGCGGTCCTCAAGTCGTCGGATCCTATTTCTCCCTCCACCGAGACGGCCATGGCCCTGAGGACTATTGCCACTCATCATGCAGCCTCCAAACCTGCAGACGTTCTTCAGCTGCTCGCCGGTTTCGATAAGAAACCTGCTCCTCTGGTGGGAGCTATTCTCGACGGCATCATTGCTGGATGGCCCGACAACTCCGGCCTCCAACTTTCAGATTCTTCTAAAAAGGAATTCGTCGCACTTCTGGACAAAATTCCTGCCGCTTCGACAGACAAATTATTTGTCCTCGCTCGCAAATGGGACCAGCAGGCTCTCTTGGGCGATCGAATTCAAAAAATGGCCGAAGAACTCAAAGCCCAGGTTCGGAATACCGGCTCGAGTCAGCAACAACGCATCGATGCTGCTGGAAAACTTGTCCGTCTGGATCCGGATGTGAGTTCAGTAGAGTCCGTTCTTTCCAACGTTTCCTTGACCTCCGCCCCCGGCCTCGCCTCGGGTCTCATTTCAAGCCTTGCGGAGAGCAAAGACCCCCGGATCGGAACCCTTCTTGTCACGAAGTGGAGCCAGTTGAGTCCCGCCATGCGAAGAGCCGCCATCACCGTCATGCTCCGCCGCTCTCCCTGGGCCAATTCGTTACTGGATGCCATTGAAAAAGGCACACTTTCCCGCACCGATCTCGCTGCGGAATACTGGACCCAACTCAAAGCCAACCCCGACCGCGCATTGTCCGCCCGTGCGACCACTTTGTCGGTGGCCGTCGGAACCGTTTCAGCGGATAGCCAGGATATTATCAAAAAAATGCTCCCTCTCGCATCAGAAAAAGGTGATGCGGTTCACGGCAAAGAGATTTTTACAGCCAACTGCGCCGTCTGCCACACCTTCAACGCTCAGGGTGGAAAAGTCGGACCGGACCTCACTGGAATCGCGGTCAGGGATCGTAAAGACATTCTCATCGACATCCTCGATCCAAACCGTTCGGTTGAAGCCAATTACCGCCTCTGGAGCGTGAATATGAAAGATGGAGAAAGCTTTTCAGGCAGACTGGAAACTGAGACCCAGACTTCTGTGGAGATCCTCGATACGGCAGGTCAGAAACACATCCTCCAACGCGGAAACATCACAGAGCTGAAGGAATCTCAATTATCGATCATGCCTAACGGTTTTGAAGCGTTACCAGCCAACGATCTCAAGGCACTCTTGGAATACCTGACCTCTCAGCCTCACTGAACGAGTCAAAACCTCTCACCAAAGAAGAACGGCTCCCAGCACTCCTGCGGAGCCTGTCAAAACCAGCAATAGGAGACGCAATACATTCCTGACCAAACGGTTG
>JAQGOY010000049.1 GCA_028293375.1 Verrucomicrobiales bacterium
AGATGGTCACCCTACGGATTTAGAAAGTTGGATAACGCAGGATGGGCTGGAGTGCCTTAAAGTAAAACTTAAAGGGACCGACGCGGACTGGGATTTGGACCGGTTGCTCGGGGTGGGCAACATTGCCATAAATAATAACGTCAATTGGTTATCGGCAGACTTTAATTGTTGCGTAAAGGAACCTGATTACGTGGTAAGAATCCTCGAGCATTTACGTCGTTCGTATCCACGGATTTATGGAATGTTGCTTTATGTCGAACAACCTTTTCCCTACGAACTGCAGGAACATCCCATTGATGTTCATGCCGTTTCGAGCATGAAACCGCTTTATCTTGATGAGAGTGCGCACGACTGGAAAATCGTAAAGCGAGGATACGAACTAGGTTGGAACGGAGTGGCACTCAAGACCTGCAAGACGATAACCTCTGCTGTTCTAAGTTGCTGCTGGGCCAGGGCGCACGGGATGGAAATCATGGTTCAGGATTTGACCAATCCGATGCTTGCGCAAATCGCACATGTGCAACTGGCGCGAGCGGTGGGCACGATCATGGGGGTAGAGTCGAACGCCATGCAGTTTTACCCTGATGTATCGAAAGAGGAGGAGAGAGTTCATCCAGGCCTCTATCGAAGACGAAATGGAAAATTGGATCTAAGAAGCCTGACCGGCTCGGGATTGCAATATCGAGTGGATGAAATCGTTCGGGTGCTTCCAGCTGCGGCGCGGGAGGATTGATCAACCGAGAGTGAGAAAGTTCCGAATGATCGTTTTACCGTGATCTGTCAAAATGCTCTCCGGATGAAACTGGACTCCCCAAATGGGATATTGTTTGTGTCGAACTCCCATGATTTCACCTTCATCGGTCTCTGCGGTGACTTCAAGGCAGTCGGGAACGCTATCCTTCTTGATGACTAAAGAATGATAGCGAGTGGCTGCAAAAGGATTTGGCATATCCTTGAAAAGATCCTTTCCATTATGACGAATCGGCGAGGTCTTTCCGTGCATCATCCGATAGTTAACCACCACATCCGCGCCAAAAGTGTGGCCGATGCATTGATGGCCGAGACAAACACCAAACAAAGGGATTCGAGGGCCAAAAGACTTGATAATTTCGTTCGAAAGCCCGCTTTCCCGGGGTGAACAAGGCCCTGGCGAGATCAAAATGCGTTCAGGTTTTAGCGCTTCGATTTGTTCCAGGCTGATCTTGTCATTGCGATGGACCTGCAAGTCTACATTCATCTCCCCAAGATATTGGACGATGTTGTAGGTGAACGAGTCGTAGTTATCGACTACCAAGAGCATGGCTTGAAACTACCTGATTTCGAAGTTTTGTGAAATAAAATGTCGCTGAGTCGATCCCAGCGCAGATTAAACTTTGCCGATCCACTTGCGGTCATCCCAGACGGCTTTCAAGGAGGTGATGTTGCGACGATCAAAGAGGTGACTGGCAGCCTTTATAAAACGGCCTTTTTTGACGCTGTGGTAAGCATCGCTCGCGCTAATGGCAACAAATTGAAGGACGCTTGGATCGCGGTAGCAATCAATCATACACTTGGTGCAACCGTCACGGATGAGTTTGGACTCATCGAATTCATAAATATTGCACATGGGGGTCTCCCAGGCATGGCAACGGTAAAGATTCAAATTCCAATCGAGGTAAAAATACTTGTGTCCGCCCAGACATCCGAAATTTTCCTTTTCACCCCGCAAGTGTCGCTGCATTTCCGAAAGAGATTCTGCGGGATTCACAACGGGGTATCCGCTGCTCACCTTCATCTTCTTGATCTTTTCGAATACTTCGATCAACTCATCGGTCTTAAAATTAACCAAAGAAGAATCACTAAAGCTGAGATAACTTGAAGCGAGGGAAGTCAAAGGATAGCTAAAAGTGCAGCTGGTAAATCCAAGAGTTTCCAGGAATCCTGGCAATTTGTCATAATCTTCAATCAGCTTGCTGGCCGTCACGCTGGCAGTAGTTTGAATACCCAATTCTTTGAAGACCTCATTTGCCCTCTTGATTTTCCTACACACTTCCGGCAGCCCTCGATTCTTTTCGTGGGCGGCAACTTCATGAGCGTCAATCGACATGATCACGCTGCTGAGGCCATCGTTTGCCAGGTCACGCATGTTCTTGTCAGTCCATAATGATCCGTTGGTGCAGATCATGGGACGAATTCCCTTTTCAGCGCAGTAGCGGACCATGGCCCGAAGGTCACGGTGCGCCAGCGGCTCGCCGCCGACAAAAAGCATGTAACCGATATGGTTCCTCACCGAGATATCGATGACATCTTTTGCTTCCTGAAGAGTAACGCTCCGCCTTTTTTTCGGGTCAAATTTATCCACCGCGAAACCGCAGAAGTCGCATTTCGCATTGCAGATATTAGTAATTGCGAACTGCAGATAACCCGGACCGCCATGGTCGAGAACTTCCTTGAGCAGACTCAATCCGGATTTTTTTGGCCTTACCACCGGCTTCGAAAAGTCAGGGATTGCTTCAAGACCGCCAGAGGCGCTCTTTCCGTTTGCCGGCAAATTCGCAGTTTCCATTTCCGGTCACCTTAAGCAGCTGCGGCGGCTGTTTTTGCGGCCGATGCATCGTTGCGGCGCTGATGCATGGTGGTGAAAAATTCATATCCCTCGCGGAGTCGGCGCACGCAAACATCCTTGTCTTCCAACATGGTCTTGATGATCCGAAGAATCGGTTTGGGACGGAGGTAATAGCGGCGGTAGAATTTCTCAACCGATTCAAAGATTTCCTCTTTGCTTAACCCGGGATATTCCAGGGTGGACTGCTGAATACCATCGTCGTGAAGAATGTCAGTCTTGTCCTTTTTGGCAAACCAACCGTTCATTTTTGCCATGTCATAGAGTTCGGTCCCCGGGTAGGGAGCGGCCAAAGAAACCTGGATGCTGAAAACATCCAGTTCCATTGCATAGCGAATGGTTTGCTCGATGGTTTGTTGGGTTTCCACAGGAAGCCCAAGGATGAATGTGCCATGGATGATTACACCAAGATCCTTGCAGTGTTTGGTGAATTGCTTGGCTTCGTCGATGTTGATGCCCTTTTTGATACGGTTCAGGATATCCTGGTTTCCAGATTCATACCCGACCAGGAACAACCTCAACCCACAATCTTTCATGAGTTTAATGGTTTCGTAATTCACATTGGCGCGACTGTTGCAAGACCATGTCAACCCGAGGGGTTTGAGCTTTTGGGCAATTTCACGAGCACGGGGGAGGTTGGCAGTGAATGTATCGTCATCAAAAAAGAATTCCTGGACCTGCGGAAACAGTTTCCTGGCGTGCGCCATTTCAGCGGCTACGTTCTCGGCAGAACGAACGCGGTATTTGTGGCCGCCAATGGTTTGAGGCCAGAGGCAGAATGTGCACTGTGCAGGGCATCCCCGACCTGTATAAAGGGAAAGGTAAGGATCTTTGAGATAACCTATGGAATACTTTTCAATGGTCAAATCGCGTTTATAAACGTCGCTTACCCATGGAAGTGTATCCATGTTATGAATCAGTTCGCGTTCGGGATTGTGGACGATTTTCCCGTCTTTGCGATGTGACAAGCCATTGACTTCGGAGAGCGGCCGGCCTTCGGCGACTTCTTTGCACGTAAAATCAAATTCTTTTCTACCGACCCAATCGATGGCAGGCGAAGCCTTCAAGGTTTCGGTCGGCAAAACGGCCGCATGCGCCCCAACAAATCCAATGGTAGTTGAACTTTTTTGTGACTTGATGGCTTCCGCCACCTTGCAGTCGTTTTTCAAGGAGGGGGTCGAAGTATTGATGATGACGTGATCATAATTCTTCGCCTCGGCAAGGCAGGTAGCTACATCGATGTCATGCGGAGGGCAGTCCATCAATTTACTTCCAGGAACAAGCGCGGCAGGTTGTGCCAGCCAGGTCGGATACCAAAATGATCGGATTTCACGTTTTGCCTGGTAGCGGGCGCCAGCTCCACCGTCAAAACCATCGAACGAAGGGGGACTTAAAAACAAGGTCTTCATTTTCTCTAAAAAAACTTCTAAAACGAAAATTAACTATCTTTGGGTTTGATCTTGGAAAGCAACTCATCCCGCTGGGTGGTATCCCCTGATGAGCAAGATGATTCTTCTTTCTTAAGGAAGGCCGCCTGAGCGCCATTGGCTGCAGCTCGTGGACTGTTGATCGCGGCTTTTGCTTCGGCCAGGTGCCCTTTGCCTATCGATACGCCATTGAAAGCGTTGACGTTACGACCCGCCAGGTAGGGCTTGGGTTTCGCTCCGAAATTGTAAGCGATATTTTTCCAGGTATCTCCCGGTTTCGCGTTGGTCCCCAGAGCGCCGCTTGGGTCATAACCGCAGTGGACCATGCAATTTTCACATCGGGAATCGCGAGCCACGCCGTCAACTACGCCGTATTTGCTCCAATCCACTTTTTCCAACATTTCCGAGTAAGTCGGATAATGACCATCAGTCATGAGGTAGCAGGGAGCCTTCCATCCACGGACATTGCGAGTAGGAATAGCCCATGCCGTACAGGTCAGCTCTCGTTTTCCGGCCAGGAATTCCTGATAGACAGGAGTTCCAAAAATGGTGAATCGTTGGCCCCATTCCTGGATCTTGGCAAATTTTGCGCGTGTCATGGCTCGCGTCAGGAAAAAGTCTTCAGGCTGACGCCCCAGACGTTTAACCATGTCCTTCTTGGCGGCGTCGTAATCATAGCCAGGAGAAATAGTATGGCCATCAACCTCCATTGAGGAAAAGAACTCAAACATCTCTTCCAGCTCTTTGACTTCAGTCTCTTTATAAACCGTTGTATTAGTAGCGACCTGGTAGCCAAGCAATTTTGCCATCTTGATGGCTTCAACGCATTCCTTGAAAACGCCCTCGCGCTCTACAATCAAGTCGTGGGTATATTCCAGACCATCCACATGAACATTCCAGTACATCCACTTGTTCGGCGCGATGGAAGGTTTCCCATCGTTTTTGCCTTTACGGATTTCTTCGACTTCCTTTTGGGTGACCAGCTTCTCATCAACCAATTTAGCCAGGAGTGGATCGATGGTGGGTGTATAAGTGCGAGCGAGGTATTCACGCATTTTCTTGCGCATGAACATGCCGTTGGTACAGATGTAAATGATTCTGCCCTGTTGACGAAGCCCGGCTACCAATTCTTCGATTTTTGGGTAAATGAGAGGTTCGCCCCCGCAGATTGAGACCATGGGAGCGTCGCAATCAATGGCCGAAGCGAGACAATCTTCCAGATCCATCATGTCTTTGAGACTGGTGGAGTATTCCCGAATGCGGCCGCAGCCGGTGCAAGTCAGGTTACAGGTGTGCAAGGGCTCCAATTGCAACACTAGTGCAAATTTTGGAGTACGACGTATCTTATGTTTAACGATGTGCTTGGCGATTTTAGTCGTCAGCGCGAGTGGGAAACGCATAGTTAGTTAGATTGAGCCAACTGCAAAAGGGCCTTGGACTCTGGATCAACAGGAAACGGTTTAATGGAATCTGCTTTGTGCTCCAAAATACCCGGCATCAGGAAAGTAGCGGGAGAGACGCTGTGCGATTGGTTAATGGCACTGCACCCTGCAAAACCAAGGCAGACTGGAAGAGCGGATATTAGTTTTACAAAACGATGCAATCTCACCGAGTCATTATAGATTTAGAGCGTTCTTTAGCAACAACTAATTCCACTTGGAGGAGACTGAGAGACCTTCTTTTGTGGGCGTGTTTTTGCGGGTTTTTGCATTTTGGGACCCCTTCCATTTTGGTTGCGGAGGAGCAGGAAAACCGACTCCCAAAAAAACCGGAAAATCCTGTCCAAGATACAGAATCAGCCCTGCTTTTGGCAGAACAACAATGGCAAAAGGCACCAACCAACACTGATCTGGCGGTTACGTTAGCGCGGCTCTCTTTTGACCTGGCGGACATTGTGTCCGACAAGAAACGTCGCGCGGAGGTTGCGGCGAGAGGGATGCAAGTCTGCGAAGAAGCCCTTGCTCAAGCCCCCGGGTCAACGGGATTACATTATTACCTTGCCATGAATGCCGGCCAGCTTGCCCGGACGAAGAGTATCGGGGCGCTAAAATTGGTCGAAAGGATGGAGCAGGAATTTCTGAAGGCCCGTCAAATCGACCCTGGCTATGATTACGCCGGTCCTGATAGAAATCTTGGACTTTTGTACCGAGACGCCCCGGGCTGGCCAGCAAGGAGTGGGGACCGAAAGAACTCCATTCAACATCCCCGCCAGGCGTTTCAACTGCATGCGGAATATCCGGACAACATGCTGAACCTTGCCGAGAGTTACGCCCATTGGGGGGATAAAGAGACAGCGGAAATCTATTTTAAACAGTACAAAGCTGCGATTCCTTCGGCGCAGGAAAAATTCCGCGGGAATTCCTGGCGGTCCAGCTGGGATGATTGGAGCAGCCGTTCAGCCCTGCTGGAGCATAATTTATCGGTGATTCGTCCCAACAACACGGCTCCAAAAAAGATTCATTGAGATTGACGGGTCGTTTCGGACAGCCTAATTCCTTCGTTATGCGATTTTTTAGGTTATTCGTTATCTTAACATTTTCACTTTCCATGGTCGGCTGTGGCATGTTTGGGAAGAAAAAAGCATCCGACGCGAAGCAATTGGAGGTGCAGGCTAAAAAGAAAGAGGCCAAATCCAGCAAGCAGATCATCACTACCCCTCAGACCAACGCCGGGCGGATCTCCATGGTTAACACCGAAGGCCGCTTTGCTGTTATATCTTTCCCATATACCACCTCGGCTCCCGGCAGTGGAAAAGTAAATGTTTATCGCAAAAACCTCAAAGTAGGAGAAATCCGGATTACTGGCCCTAGCAAGGATAACAATACTGTCGGTGACATACTCTCTGGAGAAGTCCTCGCGGGAGACGAAGTACGAACCGATTAATGAAACCTCAAGTAGCCTTGACCTTTCGAGGCGAGGGTTTTTTCCGGTAAGGGGAATGCAGGTTGAAGTAGATCCCGCAAAGCGGTCGATCACTATCGGTTTGGCTCAAGATGATTGTTACCTGGTTATCCAGCGCAATGCCGTGCCGAAGTGTTGCACCACGACCTATATACGCCTTGATTGCCTTCTCAATGAGAGAAACAAGGGCTTCTTCGCATTTGTCAGGAGTCTTATCGAGACATACGATATATTTATCGTATGAGCTCAGAGCTTCGGTGATTTCTGCTCTAAAGGTTTCAACCGTCAAATCCAAATTCTTAAAATCGAACCTGTTGGAATCGTTGTAAATGGTTAGTTCTTTGGCGGCAAAGGTCGAGCACCAAAAAGAGCGGTCCCTATCCTGACCAGAGTGGCCCCTTCTTCAATCGCCACCTCGAAATCGCCGCTCATTCCCATGCTCAATTCCGTCAGAGGGGCTCCGAGTTTGGCGGAGCATTGATCCAGAAGCTCCTTCATCTGCCGAAAAATGGGCCGAACTTTTTCCGGCTCCGGAGACCACGGTGCAACCGTCATTAAACCCATGATTTCAATTTTAGTGAGCCGGTTGAGGTCCTCCAATTCCTGCAGCAATAATTCAGGATCATAACCAAACTTGCTCGCTTCTTTAGCCATGTTCACTTCCAGCAGAATAGGCAGGTTCTTTGCCGATTTATCCGCAAATTTATTCAGCTCCCTGGCAAGATCCAATGAATCCACGCTTTGAATTTTCTCGAAAAAATGAACGGCATCACGGCACTTGTTCGATTGGAGATGACCAATGAGTTGCCAGCGGCATCTGTTGGAGCACTGGGAGATTTTGATCTTTGCTTCCTGGACGCGATTTTCGCCGAACAGAGTCAAGCCTGCGGCCAGGGCACCCTCCACGGTTGATGCGGATTGACCTTTGCTGACTGCCATTAAGGTCACTTCGGACGGATTGCGCCCTGCCCTTTCACATGCCGCATCGATTCTGGAGCGGATTGCCGCAAGATTAGCTTCAATATCCATGGTGATTCTGCTTGGACCATCGACGTCAATGTGATTCAAATGCCGAATGCCAAAGCAATACTGGTTGGTTAAATCAGAACCAGAGAGCTACTCCTGGTCAACCTTTTTAGCTGAAAAGGGTACAGTTTGGAGCGGCGTTCGGAATTACCAGGCGCGAAACAATCTCCGAGCCATGAAAAAAGGCGACCTCGTTTTCTTCTATCACAGCGTGAGCGAGAAAGCGGTTGTGGGAATAGCCCGCGTGAGCAAAGAGTTCGTTCCGGATTCCACCGCTAAAGAAGGAGACTGGTCCGCAGTGGAATTGGAGCCCGTGAAGGCATTGGCTCGGCCCGTCACTCTCGATGTAATGAAAAGTGACAAAATGCTTTCCAATCTTCCGATAGTGAAGAACTCCCGCATCTCTGTCACGCCGGTTGATCAAGCCCAGTATGATCGAATCCTCCAACTGGCAACACTTTGAAAAAGGCAATGAAATAACAGAGATGTTGCCGAACCTTCCTCGCTTTGTTAAGCATACCGCAATCCATGAACAAGCCATCCACAAAAGTAGAAATCCATGGTGAGGAGTTTTTGAGACTTCTCATGCAGAAACAACTCGGGCTCTCCATTTCTTGTGCGGCTGCATTCCTGGTGGTTTTGTTGGGACTTCCACTCGCCAATTATTACTTACCGGAAATGATGGCCATGCGTATTTTTGGCTTCACTCTGACCTGGTTTATCCTCGGCATCGCCTTTTTCCCATTTGTATGGATTATCTCTTACTTTTTTATTAAGCGATCCATCGCGTTGGAGGATGCGGAAGTGGCTGAAGTAAGCCAGCAACAAACAAGGTCGCAGACAGGAGAAACGAAATGATGATCGCCGCTGCTGCTTCTGTCGATTTGTGGATTCTCGCTTTCAGTCTGATCACAGTGGTCGTGACTGTCTGGATGGGTTTTCGTTCAGCAAAAACGTCCAAGACTGCCTCCGATTTTTTTGTCGCGGGGCGTAGTGTCAGCGTGGGTTGGAACGCGAGCGCGATCTCAGGTGAATACCTAAGTGCGGCTTCCTTCATGGGTGTGGCAGGCATGGTGATGAGTTCTGGATACGATGCCCTTTGGTATCCCGTTTGTTACGCCTGCGGCTATTTGTTCCTGCTGTTGTTCATCGCGGGGCCCCTCCGCCGGTTTGGAGCGTACACGATTCCTGATTTTGCCGAAGGGCGTTTTGATTCCCCGATTTTCCGTAAGATCGCCGTTGTCTTCGTGCTCTTCATCGGCTTTTTCTACACCATGCCCCAGATGAAGGGAGCAGGAACCACCCTGGCATATATTTTTCCCGGAATGCCTTACTGGGGTGGCGTGGTCCTGGTGGGCGCTGTCATCACTCTGAACGTGTCTCTTGGTGGAATGAAAGGAATCACCCTGGTCCAGGCATTTCAATATTGGGCCAAAATGTTTGCCATCTCTGTTCCGGTGTTCGTGTTGATGATGGTGTACGGTCATTATGGAAAACAGTTGGAAGTCAACGGGCAAACACCATCGGCCGCGATTACCCAAAATACTCCAGGCATCGTGCGCAAAGCACTTCCAGAAAAGGCTCCTAAAGACCAAACATGGATTGCTCCATT
>JAQGOY010000103.1 GCA_028293375.1 Verrucomicrobiales bacterium
AGCTTTTCGTCGCTCCGAACGGTACGGTAGATCCTACGGCTTTTGTGGCTGTTGGAACTCCTGTAAATTATAGTACTGGGGTTGATGCTGGCTACTTCTTCGGACCGCTTATCGCTGTTCCTGGAAGTGCTGCAGGATCTCAAGTTGCAATTCAAGTACGTGCCTTTAACACTGCTGCAGGTGCTACTTACAACGCTGCTGCTTCTTCGCCTCTTGCTCAATTGGGCAAATCCAACATTGTTCAGAATTACATCCTTGGAGGCAGCCAGCCACCTAATGCTCCAATTGGTTTGACTAGTTTCAACGTAACTCCTGCAGTCGTGCCAGAACCTTCTACCATTGCCTTAGGTGTCATTGGTGCCGCAGCACTGCTTCTCCGCCGCCGCCGCGCTTAATTGTTCGGGTTTATATTCTCACAAACCGCCCTCAGGGGCGGTTTTTTGCTGTACTGATACAGCAACAAATCTAAAACTTGCGAAGGTATTTAAAGGCAACTTCGCATGAGATTCACCAACTACAATAAGAAAAAACGTTCAGTTTGGTACACTAACGGAGGCCTGATGCCGTGTTCGATTACGACGAAAGAATGTCTTACAAGGCTGTGCATACAAAGGCACAATGCCAAAACAGATTTGAGCCGTGACTAATTGGCACGCTGGATGTCTATTCAGGCAAGAAACGATTCTCAATTGCGGGAGAACAACAGTAATAACTTGTAACTCATTAAACCTCATTCCCTGAATGCCATGGATGGCATATCGAAGAAAGTCGGCAGTAATGCTGGCTATAAACTGGAAAACACATGAAATGGTTTATTATATTGGTATTGTTTTTGAGGCAAGCCATTCTCGTGAAAGGACAGGCGGTGGTGAATTTTTCAAATGGCGCTCCTTTCGTAGACGCGCCAGTCACTGTCCAGCGATGGAGTGGTCCGTCTGGTTTAGCCCAAGGGCCTGAATACGCAGCACAGTTGTTTTACTCGCCAAATGGGACACTGGATCCTGATTTATTTCTGCCTGCGGGATCACCGGTGAGTTTTTCTACGGGACTTGATGCAGGATATTTTTTTGGACGACTTATTGCCATCCCAACGCAAGTCGACGGCACTGTCATAACCCTTCAGGTTAGAGCTTTTAACACACTGCAGGGTAATGACTACAATACAGCCAAAAACTCTAAGTCTCCCATTCTTGGCCAATCGAATTTTATACAATATCACTTCGGCGGGGCATTACCCGAAGGGATGAAAGGACTGCAAAGTTTTTCCATTATTGACGCGCCTATTCCTGAGCCGTCGACGCTGTTGAGTGTCGTCGCTGCATTAACACTCTTTTGTTTGGCGAAGCCCGCCAAAGATAAACTGCAGACTTCCAAGGAGATGATCTAAGCGTTAACCGCATTGTGTCAGTGTTTGACTTCGTAACAAGCGTTCTTACAATAATCCCGTCCTTGGCGCGTTCGTCTATCAGTTAGGACACGGCCCTCTCAAGGCTGAAAGACGGGTGCGATTCCCGTACGCGCTACCAATCCTGACATGTTGCAATTTCAAATCATTTTTAACCCGACCAGTGCCTCGGAACTGGCCAAAATGCCCAAGGAATTGCAGCTGAATATTCTCGGCGAATTTCGTGGCCTCCCCCAGGAAATTCTTAGCACAGATCTGGAACACTTCGGCAAGCTTGAACGTCATGGGAAAGCGCTCCATCGTTTCCGCCTGGGTGATTATCGCATCTATTTTGAACGACATCCTCTCGGCATCGTAGTGCATCGGATTCTGAGTAAAAATACCCTGAAGGATTTCCTGTTCAGATCAAGTCTCCCAACAGGCGAAGATGCAGCTTTGGAGAGCAATCCCAAATTCTGGGAACTCATCGAGGGTTCCAAAACAAAGTCTTCGTAGATATGGTTGGCTGGCTGTTCTGCTCCTTAGAATCCGCGCTTGGAAGTCGGGTTGTTTACTCGTTACATATCATACTTGCGGACGCCATGGGCGTCTTGAATTAAACCCAGCCCACCCTCTGTGGCTGCCCTAATTAAACTTATCGAGTCGTTTCTTCGCCCAACTCCACGTTCCAGTAGGCGAGATCCAGAAAATGTTTCCACGAATCGTGGTGGTTAGTGTCGAAGTTGACTTGGACGAAGGGACGCCATTTCGGGCGCTTCGGCTTACGGATCAAGTGCATGGCTGCTTCGGATGGGGTGTGATTCGACTTCTTCGTGTTGCACTTGATGCATGAGCAGACAATGTTCTCCCAGGTGGTCGGCCCTCCTCTATCCCTGGGAATCACATGGTCCAGGTTAAGATCTTTTCTGTCGAAAACTTTGCCGCAGTATTGGCAGGTGTTTTGGTCGCGCTCGAAAATATTGTGCCGCGTGAATTTGACCTCCTTTTTGGGAAGTCGATCAAAGACGACCAGCAGGATGACGCGGGGGATGCGTATCTTGAAAGAAATTGTATGGATGCTGTCGGGGTGCGGTTCCTGCTGGGAAAAACTGCGCCATTCTGGAAAGCTGTAGGTCTGGAATGCACCGCTATCCTTGCCCAATACCACTTGGGCGTGACCTTCGAACAGGAGCGTGAGTGCCCGACGGACGGTGCAGATATTTACAGCCTGCCACAGTCGGTTCAACACCAATACGTGTTGGTTGAGAAAAGATGACATTACCAACGTCGGGATGGTAACACACCCAAGGAAAACATGTCAAATGTTTCACTGTAACGTTTGCGTGGAATAACCAATTTGAGATTATAACGGTAAGCAGAATGAAGGGTTCTCCCTACCGATTGGCGCTCTCTCCAAATCGGGTCACTACTTCGTAAGTAAACTTCTGTGACTCGTGCGGCTTGAGTGTCATGAGGAATTTAACCTTATTGGCATCGACTTTTTCGTATTTAGCCTCCGTTGTCATCGACCAGTCCCCCTGAAAACTGCGTCGGATATCGATGGTCACTTCAATTTCCCTGGAGTTCTGCACTTCGATCTGCCATGTGTTCATTGTGGTCCAGCCCACCAGGTTCCCGCCCTGTCCAAAACGCAAATCGATCTTCTGGTAATTTGTAAGGGTTGGCTTGATCCTGACTTCCGGGTCTGCTCCCAGTTCCACTTCGACCTCTTCATTAAGCGGGATGTATTTCACGGCGCTCGAGCCGACGAAAGAAAGCAGCGAATCGTCGGACACTAATCTGAACGCCTTCAAAAATCCGTCCGGTAATGGTTCTTCACCCAGTTTGCTCGGCTTGTCATTTCTAAACTTATAATATCGTATAACGTTCTCGCCCCATTGCTCGGCCTCGAACTTGTAATAACTGGAAACAGGCACTGCACTTGCCTCAAAGGAAGGAAGTTTTTTGGACCACCCCGTGGGAATCGTGTCCCGTCCTTCCACCGTGTATAAAAAATATTCGGAGACACCTTCCTTTACCACTTTGCGTGGTTGGGCCGCGTCGACAGCCGACCTGAAGGCTCCATTCTGTGCCTTTTTTTGTGTTTGGCGGGCCACACTTTCCACGATGACGTTTTCGGCTGGTTCCATCGAAGCCAGTTTCTTGATTTGTTCCACCAGCCGAATGACCCCCACCACCAGGCGCACTTGCGCGTTTTCATAATCCTCTCCGCTTTTGTTCGTTACTTTGACGCTGCCGTGGAGAGACATCAGTTTCTCCTGCCGATTCGCCTCAGCCACATAATCAGCGCTCCAGCTAAGTCCGCTGGTAAAGTATTGGATCTCCACCAGGACTTCGCCCTCGAACTCGCTCTGGATTCGCCACTCCAGGGCATTGCTGACACGCGGCGGAAAACGGATATCGAGCAAATCCAGCTCGTCCGCATGTGACAACGCTTTAAATTCCACAGAGGTAGGGTCAATGAGCGTGTTGGCCCATGAGAATTCAAGGCGATTCATTCCTTTTCGAAAGGTGAGAACTCGCGTTTCTTTCACCATCGTAAGGTCTACGGAGTTGTAAATGGTGAGCTGTACGGAATCGCGCCCTGGAAGCGTCACCACGTTTATTCTCGCCTCCGCATTTGCCGTAGCGAGGACAATGGCTGATAGAAACACAAAATATTTGATTAAAATCATCGTGTCTCGGTGTTTTATCGAGATCCTTGGCGTGCAGTTAACGGTTCACGCTCGTTCCATGGCGGGTGACAACCTCGTAATTCAATTTCTGTGACTCGTGCGGTTTCAAGGTGACCAGGAACTTCACTTTGTTTGCGTCCACTTTCTCATATTTGGACTCCGTGGTTAATGACCAGTCCCCTGGCAAATTTCGACGAATATCCAAAGTGACGTCGATTTCCTTGGAATTCTGGACTTCCAATTCCCAGTTGTTCTTTGTTGTCCAGCCGCTCACGTTTCCCCCCTGGCCAAAGCGGAGGTCACTCTTCTCGTAATTTTTTAGAGTCGCCTTGATGATCACTTCAGGATCCACGCCCAGTTCGACTTCCACCTGCTCGTTCAGCGGGATGTATTTCACGTTGCTGGCGCCCACGAAAGAATAGAGCGAATCGTCCGAAACCAACCGAAATGCATTCAGCAACCCATCGGGTAAGGGTTCGTTCCCGAGCTTGCTCGCTTTGTCATTTTTGAAGCGATAAAACCGCATCACCCGCTCCCCCCATTGTTCATTTTCGAATTTATAATAACTGGAGATGGGAACGTTTTTCGCCAGAAAAGACGGCATTTTCTTTGACCATCCGGTGGGAATGGTGTCCCGGCCTTCGACCGTGTATAGAAAATATTCCGATAATTCCTCTTTCACGACTTCCTTTTCTTTGGCGACAGCAAGGCTCGATGCCATGGCTCTACTCAAAACGGCTCTCTGCGCGGCTGGTGCAGGGGCACTCATAACAGCGGGTTTGGAAGCGGGGAGACCAGTTTGTGCCAAAGCGGCGATCTGCTCAACCAGCCGAATGACTCCGACCACCAGTCGAACCTGCGCATTTTCGTAATCTTCGCCACTGTGGTTCACCACTTTCACGCTCCCGGCCAGGCTCATTAATTTCTCCTGTCGATTCGCTTCCGCCACATAATCGGCGCTCCAGCTAATGCCGCTGGTGAAGTATTGAATCTCGACGGTTACCTCCCCCTCGAATTCACTCTTGATGCGCCACTCGAGCGCATTGCTCACTCTCGGCGGGAAGCTAATATCCACCAGGTCGATCTGGTCCGCATGACTCAAGGCCTTGAACTCCACGGAGGTGGGATCGATCAAAGTATTCGCCCATGAGAATTCCAGGCGATTCATTCCTTTTCGAAAGGTCAGGACCCTCGTTTCCTTAACCATCGTCAGGTCGACCGAATTGTAGATGGTTAGTTGGACGGAATCACGTGATGGGAGGGATACGACATTAATGCGCGCCATGGCACACCGTTCCCCGAGCATCAAAAACACAGCCATCCCTAGTAACAGCTTCTTCATACGAACAATTAATAAGTCGCTGGCTCGTTATTCTGAACGTTTATGCGTTTGTAATTCAGAGTCACGGTGGTTTTCTTGTCCCCACTCGTCTCAGGTTGGAGCGTGAGCGGTATTTCCACCGTGAAGGCATCCTTTTTCTCAAATTTATGGCTCGCTTCCCCCATTTGCCAGTAACCCGGGATATGCTCTACAAGCACGAGGTCAATTGTTGTTTTTTTGAAATTCTCCACTTCAATTTTCAAGGACTCATCCACGTCCCACACTACTTCCGCCCCGGCATTGTTGCGGCGAATATTGCTCCGGTCGTTT
>JAQGOY010000119.1 GCA_028293375.1 Verrucomicrobiales bacterium
TTGACCATCGCCGCTTACAACCTGTGCGTGCTGCTGCAAAGGAGGCTGGGCCAGTTGGAGAAATGCGAACTCAACACTCTGCGCTGGCGTTTGTTTAGCCGAGCGGCGGTCTGGAGCAAAAAGGGAGAAAAACCAACATTGAAATTAGCGGTTCACGGCAGGGAAATTAGAGATTGGCGGCTCAAAATGCTGGAGAAACTCACCGCCTTGCCCAACTGCAATTCAGTTGAAAGCCTTCAGGCCTGAACAACAAACCCCTTCTAGAATAAATCTTAAATGATACGTGAATTTCCACTCTCAACTGAATCGTTCCGGCTAAGCCATGTAAGCGTCGATCGCTTCTTCCCTGGAGACCGTGTGAGCCTCTGCTGCTGAAACCACTTCTGGCTCTGGTAAACGATTGGGCTGTTGGACGATCACTGTTTCCTGTTGTGAATCTTCCTTCTCCATCCCCTTTTCGACACGGGAGGTTCGATAAGTTAGAAGGGACAAAAGCATTAACAGGCAAATAGCCGTCAACCCGAAAAATCTCATAAAAGAAAATTTTCTTCTATTAGTGCCTATTACCCTGGAAAAGCAAACATCTATTAACCCATGCCTGGCAGAACCCAATTTCGACAAATCTCCTCTCCCTGTCCTTATTCCTTCTGAATATTTCCGCCGATTTTCGATGAGTAAAAGGATTTTGAGGTCAATGTTCTTCACGCAAAACTTGTTTTTACTTGCCATCCACCTTAGCGGACTCATTCTCCGTTACCGGGTCATTCAAAACAATCTGTAAATAAAAGAGGCATGATTTTTCCAGTGATCGAACGTGAAATGGCTCTGGCCAGTCGGAGTCGACGAACTTACGAGCTTCGAATGGGTGTGATTGCAATCGCTGCAATCGTTTTTGTGGTTAACATGGCGACCGTCCAGCTCAGTAAAATCACCGGAACCTATTATTTCAACCTGATTGAGTCGCTGTTGCTGCTATACTGCGTGGCGGAGGGGGTGCGGGCCACCTCGGACTGTCTCAGTGAAGAAGAGCGGAATGGCACGCTGGGACTTCTTTTTCTTACTCGGTTACGCGGTGTGGATGTTGTCCTCGGCAAGATGGCAGTCCAGGCCACGCGGTCTTTTTACGTCTTTCTAGGATTGCTGCCCCTTTCGGGTTTGTCCTTGATCCTTGGGGGCGTTAGAGCGACTGACTTTTTATTGGCGAATCTCCACCTGGCCAGCTTTCTTTTCTTTTGTCTTTCCTGGGGTCTTTTCGTTTCGTCTCGATCTGTGAAGGAAACTTACGCTGGAGTGATGACCGTCCTGGGAATCCTGAGTGCGTGTTTCATCGCTTTTGCTTTGGACGCCTCGTATTCACGCGGCCCAATCCATGTGCATCTCCGACCTTTCGACTATCTTCGCTACGGAGCGGCAGCGCCAGGTGTTTGGTTTTTGACGGCCCCCGCATTGTTGTGGGTGGGACTTGCTGCGGTTCTGACCTCCCAGGCGGGCAGGCGCGTGGAAAAGCTGCGATCCACCCTGAGCGCCAAAGCCCGAGTGCGCCTGTCGAAAAAATCAATGGTGGAGCGGGTAGTCGTTACGCCGGGAGTGCGGCGGGATTGTCTGGAAACGGATCCGATCAAATATCTTGTATTGAGACACAGGACCACAGGTATGTGGGTTGGAGTAATCGGCGGTTTCACCTTGATCCTGGGAATCGGAATCGCCTGGGTGGGCTTGGAGACGTCTCCATTGGTCAACCTCTCGTTATGCCGCTGGAGTTTGATTTTACTTTTGATTTTTCAAATGTCGCGCGCGGTGGCGTTTTGTAGCATTCTTCGCGAAAGCGGATCGCTGGAATTAATCCTGACCACACCCGTTTCGCCTCGCAAGCTCATCCAGGGTTGCAAAGCCGCCCTTTTCCGAACCTTTCTCCTTCCCTTGTCGATGGCTTACGCTGGTTTGACCATAGGGGTCATGAGTCTGTTCCTATTCAGGGAGCGCTCTGGGTATTCTTATTATTCGCAATCGGAAAGAAGTTTGGGCTCATTTGTGGTGTTCTCGATTTACTTGTTAGGATGGTATTTTTCATCCATCTCGGTGGCGATGGCCTGCGGACTGACCGAGCGAGCCCGGGGAACTGCTTTGTTTAAAACCGTTTTTCTGGTTTTTGTATTACCATGGATTACACATCTGGCTCCTACGTTTGTGAACTTCGAACTTCGTGATTTAAGTTGGGCTTCGCTGTTTGGTGTGTCTGTTTGGCCAATCTTCCTGATCTGGTGGGGAAATGCCAGAACGCGTCGGACATTGGCTAACTGGGCGACATTAGGTAATCGCGCGAATTCATGGAGAAAATGGTTTGTCCGAAAATCCAACAAATAAATTCGAAATACCAAAATGATCCAGGGAAATTTCAAGCGAAGCATCCATAGAAAAATTAATATCGTTCTGGGGTTGATCCTTTATATGTTTGGAGCGTCACCCTGTCCTGGATTTACTCGAGAACAATTCGCCGCCGGAGATGATGAACTGGTGTGGCCGACTGGTCTGCTGGCAGAAGCTTTGTACGGTTCGCTTTATGGGACCTCAGAAAGGGGCGGGGCCAATGATTGTGGGGCTATTTTAAAAGAGCGCCCAACGGGGAAATATCGACGGTGATCTCATTCAACACAAATAACGGGGCACTGCCTGACGTTCAACTTCTGTTTGGCGGTTGCTTGAATTCGCGTACATTCTTACAGGTCGAGTAGCTAACAAGAAGCGTCAAACCCCGCTCAAAGCGCCGACCCCGAAATCGTAGACGCCACTTTCATCAATCTCTCAACGATCTCACGAAAGCGATCAGTGCCCGGACATCGGCATCACTGAGTTTTGCGCCAAACTTTGGCATCTCACCCTTGCTCCCGTTTTTGATCAAAAAGGCGATGCGGGCGTCAGACTTCGTGACACCGTGCAAGTCTGGGCCTTCGTCGCCTCGCGCATCCAATCCGTGACAATGGGCGCAATTCAGCTTAAACAACGCATAACCTTGGGAAGCCAAAAGGCCTCCTGCTGGAGGTAACGGGGCATCACCGACGCTGTGCATGGCAGCGGAAGAGGGTTGGAACATTTTGCTGACCGCAAAGACAAGGGTGAAAGCGGCACAGGATGCAATTGCCCCCAGAGCAATTCCTTTGAGTTGGAGGGATGGCTTCATGAAATGGCGGTCAGTTGCCGAGTATCAGTTCACCGCCCCAAAAGCCTGCGGCCATCATCGTAACGGCCGTGATATTGGCCAGAGCTAGATAGCACCCGAAGGCGCGGCGCGAGGCGCCGCCACGCACCACCAATCGCCACACGGCGAGTCCGATCAAAAGGCCAAAAGTCGGCCAGATGAACAAATGGTGAAGGGCCAGCGCTCCGCTGCCCATTAATGTTCCTTTGCTCAAGGCGATGCCGGACAGCACAGCGAACGGCGAGACGGCAGCCGCAATGAGCAACGAATAAAAGCCGATGGCGGTAAACTCGCGAGCCCGTAGTTCATTACGCCACCAGAAGCCAACAACGTCGAAAGCAACCGACACCAACAGCAGGGCAAAGGGAAAATGTGTCGCGCCCCCGTGCATCCGCGCCCAAAAGACATTGATATTCATGGAGTGTTTCGTTTCTCAGTCACCCGAGTTTGGTATCCACCACTGCCAGGCTGTGTTTGCTCTCGAGGTAATTCACTTCGGTTATGCCGAGCACGCTCGGGAGAATTTCCGGCGCGACTTTCATGGGGCCGGGCTTGGGCGCCGTGCCGGGCGCAGGTTGCGGAAAAGCCGTGGACGTCGCCGTATGAAAGGTCACGTTCCCCTCGACTTTTCTGAGGGTCTGGTGAATGTGCCCGTTGAGCACTGTTACTGAACCAAAGCGTTTTAAATGACCCAGGGCTCGCTCTGCGTCTTGCGTTCCCCAACCCCATTGGGGATAAATGGACCACAAAGGAACATGGGCAAACACCACGATCTGGGTGCTGTTGTAAAGACCGCTGACGTCGTCTTTCAGCCAGGCGAGTTGATCGTCACCCAGGAGTCCCAAACCACCTTCAGCGATATTCATAACATTGACGAGGCCGATGAAATGAACGCCACGCTGGTCGAAGCTGAACCAGCCATTTCCCTTGGTGCCTTTGCCGTAGCGGGCGCGGAATTCCTTGCCGTTGTCACTGATCACGTCGTGTTCGCCGGGCACATAAAAAATCTGTCCAGCCTTCGTTGACTTGAGAAGTTGGTCCAAGGTGTCGAATTCCTGCGGCTCGGAGAGGTGCGAAAGATCGCCCGTATGCAGGATAAAATCCGGAGCGACCGGCAGGGCGTTGATCTTGGCGATGGCCTGCTTGAGCGTGCCAACGACATCCTGATTGGCCGGTTTTTTGAAACCGATGTGGCTGTCGCTGATTTGCACAAAAGTGAAATCCCCAATCGATTTTTCCGCAGCCGCAGCGCTGACCGGGCTTAATATTTTTGAGGCAAGCACGCCGCCGCTGACAGTCCACAACATCCCGGTACCGGCCCATGCCATGCACTTTAAAAAACCGCGACGATCCACACCGTCGTGTTCGGTGTTGTGGTCAATATGATCGGACGCAGCCGACAGGAAGCGAACTTCAGAAAGCCTGGTGTTTTGTATATTGTTGTTTTTCATATATTTTAACTTGTTCAATCTTCCAGACCGCGCACGGATGGGCTTTATTCCCGGAACAGGAATAATTATTTTCGGAATAAATCCTTGGCCGCGCACTGAATGGTCGTTTTCATGCAAATATCCAGACCGCGCCCGCGCGGTAATTATTCCCGGAAATAATTGTGCGGCTTGTTACCGATCAAAACACTCCCACCACGCCGGGCATCATTACGTGGCAGCGGATACAGAGGTTGGAGTCGCGCACTCTCAGCATGTTTGGATTGATGGGGCCGGACGGGGAATGGCAATTGACACAACTTTCCCGCATCGCGGGATGTTCGTTGACCGTTTTCCAAATGCAAACGCTCGTGCGGTCCGGCGGTGAAAGCGCGGACGATGTTTGCGCAGCAAATGAGTCAGGCCCTGTTCCCCACAAAAGTTACCCCTTCAATTTGTGGCGGCAAGATACGCTCCGTGCGAGCGTCAAACAGGAATTGGTAGTCGATAACAGCGCGCCGGCGGCCAAAAGCCATCACCAAGACACCGGACTACCGCAGTTTGTTCGCCGTGACCGGGAGCATTAGGTGGGTATGGCCAGGTTTGAGTTGCTATGGATTGGGTAGCCGCCCAACCCGGTAGAACGCGGCCCCGCTTGGATTAATGGCGTTGGTCACCATGACAGGACTTCCAGTGGCGACATTGGTGGCGATTGACACCCAGTTGGTGATGTCGGTGGCATTCTGAATGACGTAGCTCAGCCCAATATCGGCGTTATAGCCGAAGATGAATTGATTATTAACAATTTTCGGCAACGAGTTTGTGACGGCGACCGGCGAAACGACGGAGATATTAACCACGGAGGAAGTGGTCGAGAGACCCGCCGCCGTAGCGACAGCGGTAAGGGAATAAGCACCAGCGACCAGATTACTGGCGGTGATCGTAAAGGGAGACGATTTGATGGAGCCTAATAGAACAGCGCCTTGAAAGAATGTGACATTGGTAACGGACCCCATGACGACGGAGGCGCTGGCTCCGATATGCACGCTCGCTGGAGCAGCAAAAACGGTATCGCCCACTGGATTTGTAATGGTTACCGAGGGTGGCGGCACAACCGAGATGTTCACTACAGCCGAGGTGGCCGAGACTCCACCCGCTGTGGCCACGGCGGTAAGAGCGTAAGAACTGACGCGCAGATTATTTAAGGTAATGCTGAAAGGAGCGACCGTGGCAGACCCAACAGAAACACCGTTGGTCTGAAAAGTCACGTTGGTGACGGTCCCACCGTTTACGCTGGCACTGGCCCCGATGGTCACGCTGGCGGGGGCGGCAAAGATGGCGCCACTGGCGGGATTGGTGATCGCGATGGTTGGAGTTGGAGCTGCGGTGGTATAAGTAACCGTTATTGAAGGCCGGTTTGCTACAGTAGTATCCTCGCGGGTAGCAAGACGCTTTGCATTGGAACCTCCCGTCTCAGACGAATACATGAGAATCCAGCCGAAATTAGACGATGGCGAATTCACCCAGGCCTGCACGTCTGAAACCAAAGTAGCGGTGCTGGCAAAAGTCGAAGCGCCACTACTCACCAATGACCCTGTGCCGCTGATGGCAGAAGCATAGTCAGTTCCAGATCCGCCGCCAGCCGTGGTCCACGCGTTCTGACCAAACTGGCGCGAATTCCAACAGGCTGCACCGGTGGTAGCCACTGGCGTTGCATTTGGCAGACCAGATCCAGTTCCTTCACCCCAATTGGCCAGCAATTTGTGTAAATTGCCAATGTGAGCTGTTCCGTCGTGCGAAAAGGTGACAGTGAATTTCACAGAAACGCTGCTGACCGTGGAACCAGCCGGGATGCTACTGACATCAAATTTGAAGAGGTCGCGCATCTTTGTACTATTTCCGGGTATGCCGAGTTCAATGGATGAATTGGCACCCTGGTTGTTATTCGGAAAATCCTCCATCAGGGCTGTGTCCGCCATACTTGTGATGGTAAGTGAAGCCGCATGAAGCGATTCGCTGAGTGAAGCTATTGTAGCAACGATGACCATGAGGCTGGCGGGATATAAGTTATTTTTCATTCTAGCGTGTAGGACAAACGATTAACTGAGTTGCTCCTGAAATTCCTCAGTTGGACAATCATTAAGAGCGATGCGAGAAAAAGCTGGAGGCTCCTCCACCCTTCGCCCTCTTGCTATGACAGATGGCGAACGTGCGTGATTGCGTTTCGTTTGCTTTTTATAGTTTTTAACTTGTTCAATCTTCCAGACCGCGCCCGGACAGGCTCTATTCCCGGAAAAGTAATAATTATTTTCGGAATAAATCTTTGAGCAACCCAAGCCATGCACTGAATGGTCGTTTTCATGCTATCCAGACCGCGCCCACGTGGTAATTATTCCCTGAGATTAAACAAAACTTTCGGGAATAAAATTCCGCCAAGAATGGTCTTGTTATTATGATGGCTCGGGCAAAAAATAACTCTGGTGGACGAACGCGAAAGATCAAAATTATTCGAGCAAACGGTGCTGCCGCATCTGGATGCTGCTTACAATCTCGCGCGTTGGCTGGCTGGCAACGACCACGATGCGCAGGATGTGGCGCAGGAAGCCAGTTTGCGCGCGTTCAAGTTCTTTGGAAATTTTCGCGGCGAAAACGCCCGTGCCTGGCTGCTGACCATTGTCCGCAACACCTTTTACAACTGGCTGCAAAAGAACCGGCGGCAGGAAATGGCCGGAGAGCTGGACGACGAAGCGCTGGCGGTGGAGGATGCTGCGGTGAACGCTGAGGCCCTCAATTTGCGGCTGGCGGATGCGGCCGCCGTGCGGCGCGCCGTGGAAGAGTTGCCGGTGGAGTTTCGGGAAATTGTTGTTTTACGCGAGATGGAAGGATTCAGTTACAAAGAAATCGCCGACCTGTCCGATGTGCCAATCGGCACCGTCATGTCGCGTCTGGCGCGCGCGCGGAAGCGGTTGCAAAAACGTCTCGCCGGCGAATTCAAACCCGGAGGCCAACGATGAACTGCCAGCAAGCCAAACCGATCGTTGAGGCATACGCCGACGGAGCACTCGAAGCCGCCATGATTATGGAACTGGAACGGCACCTTCACGATTGCCCCGCGTGCGCGCAAGCGTTGCGCAATGTGCAAAGTTTGAAGAAAGCCTTGCAGCAAGATGCGCATTACTTCGCCGCACCGACAGAACTGCGCCGGCGCGTAAAAGCCGAATTGAATTCCAAATCTGAACTAAAGTCGCGCAGCAGTATGTGGAATTGGCTGACGGCGGCGACCACCGGCATGGCGACCGCGTGCCTGGCGTTGCTCCTGGTCGTGTCGCTGGGCCGGCCCTCCGCGGAACAGCGTCTCACGCAGGAAATTGTATCCAGTCACGTTCGTTCGCTGATGGCGGATCATGTGTTGGATGTCGTATCCACCGATCAACACACGGTCAAGCCCTGGTTCAATGGCAAACTTGATTTTTCACCCCCAGTCAAAGATTTGGCGGCGAAAGAATTTCCGCTTATCGGCGGCAGGCTTGATTATCTTGGTGGCCGCAACGTGGCCGCGCTAATCTTTCGCCGTCAAAAACATGTCATCAATCTTTTCATTTGGCCCACCAAAGAAAAAAACTCGGAACCCGCCCTGATTACGTCCAGCCAAGGCTATCATTTAATTCACTGGTCGGAAGTCGGCATGGTTTTTTGGGCTGTGTCGGACTTGAACGAAAAGGAACTGATGGAATTCGTTCAGGACTATGAAATACGGCCTGACTAAGGCGTAGACCAACCTTCAACAGGTTTCACCGGTGATTCCTCAGCAGTGCGCGTCCGATGGAACCTCTCCATAATCTTAAAATCCCCCAGGCTATCGCGCGAGATCACTGAATCGGCTCCATGTTCCTGCAATGATTTATTGCGTGCGGGACCACTTATGAAAAAGACTTCCAACCTGCTAATGTCCTCCAACAAAAGATTATTGAGAAAAAGGGGTGGATTGAGCGTTTCCCTGCGTAGCTTCAGCCAGGCGAGGAGTTCCGTCCCCTCCCCGCCCAGAAAGGTTTCCAGTAGAAGTTCGAGCTTTTCCAGTTCAGCACCCTCAGCCTGTTCAAAGGCAAAGTGGCGATGCGGCTTTTCCAGTAGTAATCGCCGGGGGATTTCGTCCAGGGAAGATTTCTGTTGACCCAGGCACCAGAGGGCGCGAGTCAAAGAACCGAACAGCAAAAATACTGAACTCGAAAATGCTCCGAATACTTTTGCCTCCGCAACGAATTCGCGGCCGACTCGAAGTTCTAGCGCACCCGCCGTGCGACACATAAATATAAAAGCGCTGGCGGCAGGGTAGACATTCATCCTGTTGAACTTCGGACGAAGTGTGCGTAACAGTTCGTTTTCCCGGAGTTCCGCACCCAGTGGGGTTTCCAATTCCTCCCAGGTGATGGATGTGACCTGGTGCAGCAGGCGAATCGTTTTTCGCGATAAGCGCTCAGGAGAAGCCACCCGGTAACTGGATAAACGCTTTTTAAGATTAGAAGATTTCCCAACGTAAAGGAGGCGTGAATTTCCATCCCGAAAAAAATAAACGCCGGGTTTCTCCGGGACGGAAAGAAAAAATTCACGCCCCAGCTTTTCTACAAGCGGTTTTGGAGCCGGTAACAATCTAAGCTGGGCGGCTGGCATGCCGCATTCAGGTTTAGCAAAACGCTAAAAAAGGTAAAGCGAATGAAAAGAATCAAGGATACTTTCGAAGGCGAAAATATAGCTCACCATTTCCAATAGCCTGAGTGGAAGGAGAGCCATTATTAAATGCCTGATGGAAGGGGCCAAGCACGCTTGTGCTGCTCTCCAAAGTTTGGTCGAACGGCCAATCCAAAATCAAATTGTTTCCGACCTTTTTGATGTATAACTTGAACTCCCCTTCGATTCCGAGGCCGTGATATCCGCCAGATGCCATGGCGCTGAATAAGACATTCGTGGGTATATCGGAAATCTGTCCCCAGGTATCGTCCCCCCAGCCCCTCACGACTCCATTTTTCTGCAAAGCGTAAGAATGTAAAAGTCCCGCTTCGACAGTCAGGACGTTTTCGAGATTTTGGGGCACCGACAATTGACCGAAATGATTGTCGCCATAGGCGTAAACTTTGCCGCTCCTATGAAGTTCCAAACTATGGAGGGGACCTTGAGCCGAATCTACCGGTGGATCTTGATATGTATTATTGCCAATGACAACCGGGGCACGCGAACCATCCACCGAGAAAAAGGTGAAACCGGTAAGGCTAAAAGCATAATTCAAGTTGGCACTGGAGCCGATTCGATAAAGTTTGGAACCATCCGGAATAATGGTGATGACGACATTGTTGGAGAAAGCTACAACACCTCCTAATTGGGTTATTCCAACAACGCCATTCTTTGTCACGTGCATATAGGCCAACCTGACGTCTTCCATTTTCGTGACGAAACCCACCCGGCTATATTCGTTCCAAAAGGCAGCAGTGCCATCGGCCATCAAGAGAGCTGTATAATCATCCTCAGCGCTAATTTGAACAATGTTGGAATGACCTGCTAAAAAGGCTGAATCAGTAACCACGCCCCAGCTCTCCGCAGTGCCATCACGGTGAAGAGCAAGGCTGTGATTGTTCCCTCCAGCCACGGCGACGGCCCTTAAACCATCCGGAACGGTTGCCTGGTCGAAGGTATTGTCACCCCAGGCATGAACCGGGCCGGGACGGGGGCAAACAAAAACGGAGAAGGTATTGGTAACAGTCCCATATGGATTGCTGGAATAAACCTGGTAAATACCTGCATCGCTCCTTTGTATGCTGTCGGTTTGAAAACCGAGGCCTGATCGAGGATTTTCAAAGTCTTTACTGAAAGTTGACAAGTTGGTGTTCACATCGGGACCGATCAAACGAAGATCCAGCGAGTCCCCTTCGATGAGTAAAAGATTTGTAAAAGCAATTGGAAAATTTGGAGGGTAACCGACATCAAGCCTGGCCACGAACGAGGTTGCAGAACCAGCACCATTTACGGCGCTGAGGCTGTAACGACCACTGTTCGTCACTTGCAGGTTGGTGAGCACGAGGGTGTTTCCAGTGCTTCCGGTCAACGCATCGCCATTGAAGAACCATTGCAGGGACAGCGGAGCATCGCCCGTAATCACGGCCTGGAGGGTTTTGGTCGAACCTACAGCCAGAGTATTTGTTGCCTGCTCAACAACAATTGTGGGAACATGCTGAGTAGGTGGGAAACCGGATCCAACAGTCAAATTTACAATGGAGCTGTAAATGGCCCCACCGGGCGCAGGAATAAGGCAAAAGTAAGACCCTGAATTCGTCAATTGGAGGCTGTCGAAATGCCAGATATAATTCGTCATCCAAGGGACATACTGATTATTATAAAACCAATAAAAGGTATCCGGGTTGCCAAGCTGCCCAAAATCGATATCGAAGGAGCTGCCCACGCTCAATGTTACATTGGCCGGAGGTGTTTTCGTAAAGGAAACAGGAGCAGGATTAACCTGGACACTGGCTATGACAGCGGTGCTGACGCCGAGTGCATTGCTGGCCGTAACAGAATAGTTTCCTGAGTCGAGAGTTGAGGTATGATCCAAACGAAGACTACTGGAGGTAACTCCGGGTAAGAGATCCCCTTTAAAAAACCATTGCCATTTTACTTCGGTCATATCCAGGAGTGACGGCACAAGAACCAGAGGTTCTCCAGCCAGGAGGACGATATTCGTTATTGTGTTGGTGATGACGGGGACCTTCAAAGGATAACTGACAGGAGCCGACTCTCCTGCGGGGAGAAGCTTCAGAACGCAGGTATAAACGGCTTTTCCAGAGGCGTTGGAGACCTCCATGGTGTAGATACCCTCATCATTGCTTTGAAGATTATCGATTCGCAAGATGTTGCGATCGGCTATCCCCCTGGAACCGACGGGGAGGCCATCCTTCAGCCAGCGAATGGATTGGCCATCGGAACCACCGACGCTCGGGCTTGTTTTAAATGCTGCAGAAAGAACCAGGTTTGAAGTTAAATTTGAAATTTTGGTTTCAAAAGCAGGAAACACTTCCGGGGCTTTAACGGCCCGCACTCGCATTACGGAACTGGTAATCATTCCAAAAGAATTGCTGAGAACTAAACTGTATTCTCCTACCGAAAATTCCATGCTTAGGGGCGTAATGTATTCAGAATAAACAGTCTTTCCAGCATCTGGAAGCTGTGGAATGAATTCACCATAATCGTATAGATAAAGGTCTGCCCTGGTTCCAGGTCCATTTGCCATCGTGACATCATACAGCAAGCCAACCACCTGGTGATTCGTTCGAATATAGATTTCGGTCGGAAGTGGAATGTCAAAAAAGAAAATGGGGTCTTGAGGAAAATCTAAAAACCGAATTTCTTTTGCCCACTGATAGGCTACCCGTTTCTGATCACGAGTGAAAGCCTCGGCCGGCGTCGCGCTCAATGTGCCGTGAACCCTTACCCCCTTACGATTGTCCAAATCAACCCATTCTGAGTATCCCTGGAGCAGAAAAGCGCCATTCGCAGTAAAATGCCCCGCCTGCACTGGATCATAAGAAGCAATTTTAAACGGATTCGTGTCCAGTGGCAATGGCGCACCAGAGGAATCCAGACCGCGGAGAATTCCGTTTTCGGCGATGAATCTATTCCCGACAGGACTAACGAAGATGGGGGCGGTGGCGTCATTAAAACTTCTTAAATCCAGGCTTCCATTTGAACCTATATCGACTACGGAAAGGTTGGTATCAGTCCCAAAATAAAGCCTCGATCCGTTGCCTGTGAACCAGGGATTTCGTCCAGTGTAATTGGTGACCATTTGGAACGATTGCGCATCGAGAAGGAAGACTACATTAGTCAATGAAAAGGCAATGTAGTTCCCAGCCGAAGCAATAGTCGAAGCTGACCCTCTTGAAAACGTTTGATGATACAACAAGCCAAGATCAGGCAAATGATAAACAGCAAAAGAAGGAGCGTAAGCTTCTCCCTGAGAAGTGGTGTCAAAAGTAATCAGCAAATCCAGGTTTGAATTAACAATCAGGGACTTTTGAAGAAATGGAACAGAACGGGTTCGGATTGGTTTTCCACTATTACTATCAATCTCAACAACCGCGAGCGGGGTCATGAGACCATTACCAGTGTAATCCCCTTTGCATTGAGTGCCATAAAAAAGATCTCTCGAAGGATCAGTTGCCAGATAGAATAAATCCAGACCGTAATCCTTGCTCAATTCAATCTGAGCACTTCCCCTTTGAGAGGGAGTGCTCAAAGTGAGGGCAAAATTCTCGGTGGCCCAGTTATTGGTGACAGTAAAACTGACCTGGACCCTGGCGGGGCCTGTTCCGTTTGTTGACGATAAGTTGAGGTTGGGAGAAGTAGCAGCAAGACTCCAGGGGGTGCCTGCTGAGACATTGACGTTGAGTTGATTCGTCAGGTTCGGATCGAGTTGTTTTTCGATGTAAGCCCACTGAAGATTAGTGGTTTGGTTTTCCCAGGTTAACAGTTCCGTTGCAAAAGCTTTGGTAAAAGCAAACAACGCAATCATTAAAGCAATTAGAACCATGGAGAATCTCCTCATAAAGGCCTCACATTGCCCTATGGATGGACGAAAATCAAAGATTTTTTATCCGGATAAAATCAAGTTTGTTTGTATGGCCGTTGGAGGCCTTCATGATCCCTTAAGGTTGCCATGAGTAGGCTTCATCCATCATGAAATCAAAATTCCTGCTTCATCTCACCATGGTCATTGGACTGGCTTGCGGATTCCAGTTGCAATCCCAGGCAGCACCCGTCGCGGCCACTAACGGTGTAACCCGTGTTCCAGTCGTTTTTTCGGGAGGGCATGAAACCGATCCGAAGGATGGCGGACGGCCTGTGATATTAGTTGCAGGCGCACTGGGTGTCCCTCCAGAGGTTTTTCGCGAAGCATTCAGTCATGTGCGTCCTGCCCGGGCTGGCACAGAACCCGAACCTCGACAGGTGAAGGAAAATAAAACGGCGTTGCTGAGCGCTCTTGGAAAATATGGAGTGACCAACGATCGATTGGACCAGGTATCCAATTATTATCGTTATGTCCCGGGGCGTGGCCAGCTCTGGCCCACGAACGGTGCTACAGCAAAAGCGCTGGTGCAGAATGGGACGGTGACTGGATTTGAAATCTCGTATGGCGGCTCAGGCTACAGTTCGGCACCTTCCCTCACGGTGCCCGGGTATAAAATCGGGCCCATCAAAGTGGATCTCGCCTTCGGGAAAGGTTTCGATACCAACGGGTCGGTTACGAAAATCACCTTAATGAGCGACAAAATGAAGTGATGGGAACCGGTTACGGTTTATTTGGATTTTTAAAATCGCCTCTTGACAGTGCGGGATTTAAATATCTATAGGTAGTGTAGTTCTTTGACTCGCATACACTCTGTTGTATGCCAACTGTGAAAAAGTGCCCCTGATCATGGTCAGGGGAGAATAGACAAACAGGTGTAAATCCTGAGCGGTAGCGCCGCTGTAACGAGGACGAACGCTTCAAAATGCCACTGTCGCAAGATGGGAAGGCGAAGCCAGTAGGGTGAACTCGGAGCCAGCAGACCTGCTTTTTCGCACTCATCGAAGTCCCAACTCTTACGAGACGGGCAACGATCGCGCCATCGATCGGATGAGGGAAAAAGACGAGCTTTAATTGTTTGAATTCATGCCCGCCTTCACTCCCTCGTGAGTGGACGTGGGCATTTTTATGCCCATATGCCGCGAACGAGGATCTTCCCTCCGCACTGAACGCGGTTTGGCAGCCGCCAACATAAATCAACCCCATGCTCGAACTCGACGGCCAGTTGAAACTGGCAAAAATCGATCCTCTCCAGGGACAGAAATTTTCTGTCCAAAAACGCAACGGAGTCATTGTTGCATTTGACGAGTCCCGTATCCAAATTGCCATCGAAAGCGCATTCAAGGCAGATGGCGGACTGCATACCGATCAGTATTTGCCAGGGGCAGCCCAGGCGAACGTGTTACGAGTGACGAGGGCCGTGGTTGAAGCCACTCTTGCACGAGCAGTGAAAGGGGAAGCGCTTGAAATCGAACTAATCCAGGATGTGGTAGAAACCATGTTGATGGAGGCTGGGCACCACAGCATCGCTCGAAAATTTATACTTTACCGTGAAGAACGGCGAAAAGCGCGGGCATTGAGAGGGGATCGAACTGTGGAAGGCGCCTTGCAATCGCGATTGATGGTGACCAGGGCGGACGGTTCGCAAGAGTCCCTGGACAGCCAGAGAATTCGACGTTGCCTGATAGATGCCTGCCGGGGATTTGAAAAGAATTGTTCAGCTCGGAAGCTGGCCGAGGAAACGCTCAGAAATCTTTATGACGGCGTAAAATTAGAGGAAATCGAGCAGGCAATGATTTTTGCAGCACGTTCCCGAATTGAAAGAGAACCTGATTACACATATGCGGCTGCGCGCCTGATGTTAAAAAAAATGTACCGCGAGGCGCTGCCTAGCCATGCGACCCCAGGAGAGTTGATTGCGGTCCACCAAACCCATTTTTCGAAGTACATCCAAATCGGCATCGAAAACCTCCGACTTTCGCCGGACCTGGCAATGTTCGATTTAGACCGATTGAGCGCGGAACTGAGATTGGACCGCGACCAGCAATTTACCTACATGGGAGTGCAGACGCTTTATGATCGCTACCTGATTCATGAGAAAGGGCGTCGAATGGAAACGACTCAATATTTTTGGATGCGAGTGGCAATGGGGCTTGCCACTAGGGAAGGAGAGCAAAAAAACACAAGGGCCATTGAATTTTATGAAGTGCTGTCGACGTTTCGATTTGTTAGCAGCACCCCTACCCTGTTCAACGCAGGCACGCTGCATCCACAGCTTAGCTCCTGCTATCTGAGCACAGTGATGGACGACCTGGATCACATTTTTAAAGTGATCGGCGATGACGCAAAATTATCCAAGTGGGCAGGAGGCCTCGGGAATGACTGGACGAATATTCGCGCCACGGGTGGGCATATCAAGGGAACCAACGGCACAAGCCAGGGAGTGATACCTTTTTTGAAAGTAGCGAATGACACGGCGGTGGCAGTCAACCAGGGCGGGAAGCGAAAAGGTGCGATGTGCGCCTATTTGGAAACGTGGCATTTGGATATCGAAGACTTTCTTGAGCTTCGAAAAAATACAGGGGACGAACGACGTCGCACGCACGATATGAATACGGCCAATTGGATTCCCGATTTATTCATGCAGCGGGTGAAAGCGAACGCACATTGGACGCTATTCAATCCCAGTGAAACCCCGGATCTGCACGATCTCTACGGCTCGGCCTTTAAGCAGCGGTACGAGGAATACGAATTCGCTGCCGAGCAGGGAAAGATCAAGCTCTTCAAGCGGATGGAAGCAGTCTCCTTGTGGCGAAAAATGC
>JAQGOY010000146.1 GCA_028293375.1 Verrucomicrobiales bacterium
CCTGGAACTCTATTGTTATCGGGTGGCGTCGGTGGTCGGGCTCTTGAGCATTCCCATTTTTGAATATAAGAATCCGAAGTGTCATGATTATGCCATCTACCTTGGGAAGGCACTGCAGTTGACCAATATATTGCGCGATGTGCGCACGGATGCGGAAAAGGGACGAATTTATTTGCCGTTGGATCTGATGGCAGATCATGGGGTTACGGAAGAAGATATTTTGAATTTTCGGTTTTCAAAAAAATACCAGGGGTTGGCAATCGATCTGGCGAGGAAAGCTTCTGATTTTTACCGTCTGGCAAATCAGGCACTGCCTCCGGAAGATCGAAAATCAATGATCGCTGCGGAATCGATGGGAACGGTTTACTGGAGGTTGCTGAAGAAACTGGAAGACCAGGATTTTAATGTTTTCGGCGAACAAACCACACGTTTGCCGAAAGCACAAAAGATTTTGCTCATTTTGCGGACATGGTTTCGACTTTCTGCCGGAAGCGTCGTGCCGAATTATGGCGTCTGACCATCGATCGCGTTTAATCGTAAACGCAGACGACTTCGGGCGCTCTGCCACCATTAATCTGGCAGTGATAAAAGCCCACCGGGAAGGGATATTGACCACTGCCAGCCTCATGGTGAACGAACCAGCGGCAGAGGAAGCGATCCAGATGGCCAGGGAGAACCCGAATTTGGGAGTAGGCCTTCATCTGGCACTCTGTTGTGGACGAGCAGCACTCTCGCAGGAAGAAATTCCTCACCTGGCCTGCACTCACGGCAATTTTTCAGACAATCCTGTCACCACCGGAGTGAAATTGTATTTTTCTCCACGCGCAAAAGAGGAATTGAAAATTGAGCTGGATGAACAGTTCCGACGTTTCCATGCCACCGGCCTGGTGATGGATCATGTGAACGGGCACCTCAATATTCACCTGCATCCTGTAGTGATTCGGATGCTCATGGAGAATGCGGAGCGGTGGAAAATTCGGGCCATGCGATTGACCCGCGACCCATTTCGATTTAATTCGCGGCTGGCCAAAGGCGCGTGGCTCTACAAGATTTTTCATTCTGTCATTTATCATTTGCTCTCCTGCAGAGCGCTTTCCCAGCTGGAATCAAACGGAATAAAACACACACGGTTTGTTTTTGGGCTCCTGCAAAATGCACAGGTCGATGAAAAATATTTGGAGGCGTTGATTCGTGCGCTCCCCCCGGGGGATCATGAAGTTTACTCGCATCCCTCACTGGATAAGTTTAAAAATGAATTTGAGGCCTTAATCAGCCCCAAAATGAAAAATATTTTGCAGGAAAAAAACGTCCGGTTGATTCGATACCAGGATTTATGATGACGAAGCTTCTTTTAGTATTGTTGATTGGACTGACGCTGGAGTCGATAGGCGTCGTACTTTTAAACAAAGGCATCAAACAAATCGAAACGCCAGCCACCATTACGCTGAAAGGGGTCGCTGGCCTGCTTAGAAATGGGGTGACTAATCGAAACATCCTTGTGGGCGTTGCCTTTGAAGCGGCTTTTTTTGGATGTCTGCTCTATCTCATGGGCCATGGGGACGTCAGTTTCATCTGGCCGCTGACATCGTTGGGGTTTGTAATCACAACATTGGCGGCGAAATGGTGGCTGGGAGAGGAAGTTACCGCTCTGAGATGGGCCGGAGTGGTCCTGATTGTATTGGGAGCGGGGGTGATCACCTTCACCGAAAAACAAAAAGAAAAGTCGAGGGCCGGAGCTGCCGGGCTCTCTTCTCCCTAATCAGGATCCCGCAAGCAGGCGATTGAGAAAAGAACCAAGTTCGCGCGCTGCCTGGCGTGTTTGTTTTCCAAAACGCATCAGCGGGGGAATTTTAGCAGGGTGCGTTAACACGTGAAAAATCAAATGGGGCATTCGCATGTTCTGCCGACTATCCATGAATTGATTGAAATCGAGAGGGAGATCTTCCCGGGCGGTGTCTGAAATAACCCGAACAATGGCAGAGGGTATTCCGACCGCAGAGCAGAGTTCGCGAATGACCGAGGATTCCATTTCGACAACATTCGCTCCAGATTGCTCCAGCAGAGTCTTTTTCTCCTGCCGGGTGGTCAGCACACTCGATGAGTGCGCAAACACCCCCTGAATGCCACCCAGGCGCATTAGTTGTGGTATCAATGGGAAGTCGTCATCGCACGAATAGAGGATGGAATTTAAATTGAGCGCAGGAGAGAGTGCGCCGGCAAATCCGCAGGTCAGAACAAATGGAGGCTGATGGGTCTGCAAATATTCTTCAACGCTGGAAAAGGCATTGTCTCTTCCCATGCCAGTGATAAGAAAATCAACATTCGAGGATTTATGAAAGAAAGTGGACTCTTCCCTGACAGCGAAACAGACAAGAGGATTTTGAACCATGGAATGAATGGGAGAATGAAGAACTATCGAATTCCAGCGAGTCGTTCTTTCCAAAATTTATGCAAGAGAACGGTGGCCTGCACGTCTCGCAGGCAATATTCGGCTATCTCCCGAAACCTTCCGTCACTGACCATTTTATTGATATCCATGCCAGTCACGCCGAATGCCTTGGGAGAAGGAATCCCGAATGCGCGACAATAAAAGTCGAGATTGAAACGCCTGGCTGCCCCTTCCCTGCCGCTGACTCCATAAAAGGTGAGCTGTTCGGCCAAATCGCAATGCGGTTCGCTCTGGTAACGATAGCCGAGCCAATCCTTGCGGGAGATGGGAACGTTTAAAAGGGCGGAACGCAGGTAGAGGAACGGAACATCGAAGCCGCGTCCATTGAAGGTGATAATGCCTTCGTAATGCCTGGCTACATCCCAGAACGCGGTGAGAATTTCAGATTCATCGGCACAGGGAACGAATTCGACGGCTCCAGAATCGGCGGGATCGATCTCATAATCATCCGCCAGGTAAAGAACCTGCCCGCGAGAGCTTTCGGCGTTGAGCATGGCGACACAAACGGCCTGTGCGGTGAACGGAGAAAGGTTCAACTGGCGGGAGATCTCGCCTTTTCGAGTTTCCTGGGCGAGGGGATCAAGGATGAGGTTAGCCTCGCGAAACAGGTATTCGAGCTGTGTTTCGTCGAAGTGTTCCAGCGAAAGCGCCGATGTTTCAATGTCGAAGACAAGGGTGGCCATAAAACAGCAAACCTGTCGAACAGACCAGGTTTGCTTGAACTAACTATTAAAGACTACTTTTTCTTAGTGGCTTTTTTTGCAGGAGCTGCGGCCTTCTTGGCTGCTGGTTTCTTTGCTGCTGCGGCTTTTTTAGGTGGCATTCTGTAGTCACCTCCTAGCAATTGACATGGTTGGTTGGATTCATTGTCGAATCAATTTCTATGATGGAAAAATTAATATGGCGAGAATTTTTTTCTTGAAAGTGCATCTATCTGCAATATTTCGTCATTTTTGCCGTGATTGAGATTAAGAAAGCGCATTTTCACCCCCTCACCAAAATAAAAAAAGGGCCCATGAAGGCCCTTTTTTCAATTGTTAGAAATTAATTATGCGCCAAATTTGTCGAACATGCGGGCGTTTGCCTGCATCAAACGCATCAAATACTTCGCTTCGAAAATACCAAGCGAACCAAGGTTCGCGCCTGTCTCCGTGAAACGATCCAACTTGTCGCTGCCCGATATTTCGGAGGTGAGCAGCACTGGCTGGGGATGCCATGAATGGCCTTTGACCGCGCAAGGAGTCGAATGGTCACCGGTGATGGCGAGAACATCCGGCCTTTTTTTCAAAAGGATGGGCAGCGCCGCATCGAATTCTTCAATCGCCTTTTTCTTGGCTTCGAAATTTCCATCTTCGCCATACATATCGGTGTATTTGTAATGGATGAAAAAGAAATCATAGTTGTTGTACTCCGCAAGGTAGCGCTCGAATTGTTCGGCAATGGTTTGCGGGCCTTCCACCTTGGTCATACCCACTAATTGGGCGAGCCCTTTGTACATGGGATAGACGGCGAGGCATGCGGGTTTGAGCTGATAACGTTCCTCAAAGGTGGGAATCTGCGGCTGATGGGCAATTCCACGGAGCAGGAACCCGTTGGCGGGTTTCCTTTTGGATATGAGGGGGAGTGCTTCCTTGTAGAACTCGCCAATTAATTTCGCGGCCTTCTTCTGGCCGGCAGATGAAGGATCGACAGGTTGGACAGTTGGAATTTTAGCTCCTTCGCGATTTGGATCGGCATCAGTCAAAGGACCTTCAAGTCCCTTTCCCCGGAAGATAACGACAAAGCGATGGCCTTTGCCTGCCTTGATAATAACCTGAGTATCGCCAATTTTTTTAATTTTTTTGGATAACAACGCGCAGAGTTCCTCGCAGACTTCAGTTTCGATTCGACCGGCGCGGCGATCAGTCACGATGCCTTTGTCATTCATGGTGCAAAAATTCGCGCGAGCGGCGACATCCCCTGCTTTGAGTTCCAGTCCGAGACCAAGGGCCTCGATGACACCACGCCCGACTTGAAACTCGATGGGATCATATCCAAACAGAGCAAGATGCCCGGGACCACTACCGGGAGTTATGCCCGGGGCCACAGGAATCATTCTGCCCTGGGCGGCGTCCTGGGTGAGTTTATCGAGGTTGGGAGTATTCGCCGCTTCGAGGGGAGTGAGGTAATTATTCGCTTTGGTCGCGATATCCCCCAATCCATCCATAACGACCAGCGCCATTTTGGCAGGAGTCTTCACCAACAGTTTTGCGTAAAGTTCATCTAAGCTCATAGTTCAAATCCATTTCAAAAGTTCAATCAGCACTTTCCGTGATCGGAAAAAACCAACAAACCGCAGAGTGTTCCCCGGAAAGGGGCAAAACGCCAGCAATATTGAAGGCGCACAGCAGAGGGAATGGTTTTTCCCCCGAGACCCCGTGCAGCCGTCCTCTTATCAACGCACATTAATACGGCCAGGCAGGTTGGACAGGGATTTACTATTATAAACTGTTTATACCATACAAAAACTCCGGCATATCAGGTCAGGCGAGTCAGTAGGGTGGCAATCAAACCATTCACTCCAGTGTGCCTTGGACTAAAACGACGAGGAAGCGCGCGGAATTTGGCAGGTGTTTCGGCTCGACTTCTCCCTGATTCGCTCCTCAAAATCGTCCATGCGACCGCAGAAGTTGACTCTTGGGCATTCACCCGACCCCGATGATGCGTTTATGTTTTACGGCCTGGCTAAAGGCCTGGTCGATGCCGAAGGATTCGAGTTTGAACATATCCTCCAGGATATTCAGACCCTGAATGAAAAGGCTACCCGTGGCGAACTCGATATTTCCGCAATCAGCATCCACGCCTACGCTTATGTTTCGGATAAATATGCGCTTCTGCCGAGTGGAGCAAGCAAGGGCGAAGGTTATGGCCCGATGCTGGTAAGCAAGACCCTGTGGGACCGCGA
>JAQGOY010000154.1 GCA_028293375.1 Verrucomicrobiales bacterium
TAACCTTTGCTTCCCGCGAAAATAGCCACATGCCCATAGCTTCCCTTATGGCTCTCGGCTCGACGATTGGGTTCCGACTCTTCACTCCAATCGCTCCACTGAAACTGGCCAAGCGGCGTTACGGGCAACAGTCCCACGTTTTGAACCACAGAGATGGTGCCGGTGAAATCAGCGGCATCGCCTCCCATAAATGCACTTTTAGCCACTCCTACCGTATAGGTTTGATGAGCTTGAACTGCTTCCGGGCATGGCTTGCCGCCATCATCGAGTCCGCTTGGGACATCAATAGAAATTCGATGAAAGCCTGAGGAGTTAATGGCACGAATCAAGGCCGTATATTCCGAATTCAACGGACGGTTAAGCCCGACTCCGAATAAACCGTCAAAAAGTAACACTTTTGCTCCACGGCACTCGGCAGTAAATCTTTTGAACTCCTCCAGTGCGCGGATCGGATCCGAAACTTTTATCACGGTCTGGGCGTGGCTGGCTGGCAGCGACCTTGCCAGGGCAAGAGCATCAGCTCCGTTATTCCCTTTTCCCGCGAGAATCAGGACGTGGGCAAACGAAAGCCGCAGTTCCCGAGTAACAAATTCAAGTTCAGTCCCGACCGCATCAATCACGTCTTCGGACTTAACTCCACTTTTCCAGCTTTGTTGCTCCCAGTCTCGAATTTCCTCCCGGCTGAGGATGGGAAAAAACATTTTTAAACTTTGGGATAAAGCTTCGCCACGTAACTACCATATCCATTATAAAGCTGGGTTCGAACCCGGTCCCCTGTATCAATGACCTTTTCCGTCGCTTGAGACCAACGCGGATGCGACACCGCCGGATTGACGTTCGATTCGAAAGGATACTCATCTGAGGCCAATGTTTCCCAAAAGGTTTTGGGCTGATTGGCGATAAAATCAATTTTTACAATGGATTTGATACTCTTATAACCGTATTTCCAGGGCACTATTATTCGCAAGGGAGCGCCGTGTTGTTTAGGCAATGGCTTTCCGTAGATTCCCGTCACCACCATGGTCAAAGGATTCATGGCTTCATCCATTCTTAAACCTTCAAAGTAAGGCCACGGATAATTCGAGCTGGCCATGCCCGGCGCCTGGTCAGGCTTGTTGAAGGTTTCAAATCGAATAAATTTTGCGTCCGACTTTGGTTTTAATTTGTCGATCAACATGGAAAGCGGAAACCCGGTCCACGGCACTACCATGGACCACGCTTCGACGCATCGAAACCGGTAAATTCGTTCCTCAAGAGGCATGGAATCTTCGAGTTCCGCGAAATCCAGGGTAACAGGTTTCTCCACCAACCCGCCGACCTGGATGCTCCAGGGGGAAATAATGAACTTTCCAACCTTGTTCTTCACTGCTTCTTTTACCAATGTGAACTCGTAAAAATTGTTATAGGATCCAGCCACCTCCGCGTCCGTAAGAGGAAGCTTCGGATTAAATTCGGGGTTCCGCCTGGCAGGATATTTTCTGCCTGAATTGGGATTGGCCGCTTCTTTTGAAGCGGCGACTGAAGGCGCGACCTTCGCTTCCGGTTCCTTGCCGCACCCGGTAGCGCTTCCGCCAATCAACGCCGCACCCGTAAACCCCAATTGCTTCAGAAACAGTCGTCGATTTTGATAAATCGATTCTGGTGTTATATCTTTCTCTGAAAGCTGCCAGTCAGGGCGAACAATTATGTTTGGCATAGTTATAGATTGACGAAAGAATGGGTCGACGCCACCAAAAAATTAATTTGCCGAAAATACAATGGACTAACGATTCCACCAGCCTATGTATCGAATTACCGCATTATGGGTTAGTGCCTTGCTTATCGTTCTCTTGATCATCCTGTTTTCGGCTTTTCTCGCTCCATTCGCGAAGGTGCACCTCAAGCATTATCAAAAAATGCCGCACACGGGCGGTCTTCCCTGGCAGACTAATCTCGCTCTCGTTTGCCGCGGAATGCTCACGAATGACCATCCGATTATGGTTTACACCAATGGTGACCTGCGACTTCCTTCAGCCATTCGGGCGCTCACCCCTGTAGCAGTCCATGTAAATACCAACTCCGTCACTCTTCTCATGGAGAAGGGAATGCATACCTGGAGTTACCTTTTGCGCCCCGGCACGGTCCCAGACGACTATGTCCTCCTAAAACAAACACCACATGGGGACGAATCTCTGGTTTCTATCCATTAGCAGCTCCAATTCACCTCTGGCATTCCGAACACCAGGCCGTCGTTCTTCCTGCAACCACCGTCCTTTTTAGCGGAGTTTTGTGCAATGGGCACTTCCCTTTTGGCGACCACCTTTGGTGGAAAAGCCACCCTTCGGGGACGTCCCCATAAGTCTGACCGATTCTTTCCACCGAGACCCTGCAAATAGTTTTAATTCGCTCGAGAAGTATTTGTTTCTCCTTTGACTTCAGGGAGTTACATTGACGGGCAGGCTTCAAATGGGCTTGCCATAAGATCTCGTCAACCATCCAATTTCCCAATCCGGGAAACGATTTTTGAGTCAACAACAAGGCTTTTAAGGGCGCAGTCTTGCCTTTTAGCGCCTTTTCGAGACGCTCCAGATTGAAATCGTCTGACATCAAATCAGGGGGAAGCCTCGACCACCAGAGGGGTAGCTCCTGGCTTTGTTCGAAGAGAATTAAACCGAACATCCGAGGGTCATTAAAAACCAAAGCGCCCTTGGAGGTAATCAACACAAGGTGGTCGTGTTTCTGGGGTTTATATTCTTTGGGTTCAACTTTTAGGCTCCCACTCATTCCTAAATGAACCCCAAGCCAGCAATGATTGGAAAATCCGAAAAGCATCTGTTTTCCATGGGTATAAGACTGGATGAGTCTTGAACCCGGCAGCTTTTTGGCCAGATCGCCTGGACTGGTTTTTCGAAAAACCCGCTTCTCCGCATTCAATTCCACCCGTTTGACCACGGCTCCAGTTGCTTTTTTCCACAAATTCCTGTAATACTCTACCTCAGCGAGCTCCGGCATAGTGGTTTAAGGATTGAACCGGGGACGTTAAAAGTCCAGAGTGCACATGGACATTTGAACAAGATTAATTCTAGAACGTCTGTAGGATAACATGAGTCTGAAAAAAAGTTTACACCCTTTGGAAAAAGGCCAGGTTTGGCAACTCGGAGAAACAAGGATCGAAATCGTGGAAGTAGGGAAAACCTTGACTCATTTCAAACACTTCAAAACGACAAACCAAAAAAGGGTGCCGGTTGAACTGAAGGGAATTCCCATCGTCCAGGAATATCTCAAGGTCAATAAGGCCAAGCTCGTTCAGGAAGCAGCCAAAGCCGCCACTTTGCTGGTCAAATAATCATCGATTCTGGCTTCCTTCGCCAGAGATCCAGATGGTATAGGGCAACCGCCACCAGCGAATGCCCAATTTTGCCCGACCTCACCAGATCGTCCAATTGGCCCAAAGGCACCGTCATGGTTAAAAGATCTTCTCCACTGTCGAGACTGATCTCGTGTTTCTTGACGCAATTTTCGACCAGCACCGTGTAGCATGTATTGCTCATGATTGCGGGGTTCGGGTAGACCTTTCCAATGATTCGCCCGTTGACCCCTTCGTAGCCAGTCTCTTCCTTTAACTCCCGAAGACCAGCTTCCAAGGGTGACACGTCTTCCTTGTCGATCATCCCACCAGGGATTTCCAATTCGACCGTTTCTGATCCGTGCCGAAACTGTTCCACCATCACCAGTTCCTTTTCAGTGGTGATTGCCAGCACATTTACCCAATTGACAGCGTCAATGACGTAAAAGTCGTGCTCGCGGGAGGTGCGAGGCGAGATTTTGACGTCCGAGCGAATAGTGAAAATGCGGAAATCGCCAGCATGTTTTGAAGATAGTTTTTTCCAGGGCTGAATCATTCAATGCCTTTGGCTTTAGCGGCCCAGCCTTGCTTTAAGAGGTTAAGAAGATAGGAAAGCGCCTGCTCGTAGCTTTGCCCCTTCTCGGACATGATCTGGCGTGCACGTTTATCCAACTGTCCGGCCATTTCCAACGCTTTCTCGACAGGACAACCCAGTTGGATCATTGCCTGGGAAAGCATTTCAAGGTGGCCGGGCTCCATGGATAAAAGTCCCCTGAAGAACTTCATCAGGGGACACGCTAAGATTATTTAACAGAATCAGCAGGCACTATGCGGATGCTTTCCACGCCAGCGCGAGTCACCGGGCGACTGGTCTCTCTTCCATTTCCCGGTCCAACCGGAGAATCACCCAACTTGCCCAGCACATCATCCCCTTTGATTACTTTTCCAAAGCCAGTGTATTGACGATCCAAAAACTTGGCATCACCAAGGCATACAAAAAACTGTGAGCCGGCAGAATCGGGATCGCTGGAACGGGCCATGGAAAGGACCCCTCGAGTGTGGGACTTTTCGTTGAATTCCGCTTTGATTTTGTAGCCCGGATCCCCGGTCCCCCAGCGCGATTCATTGCCATTCTCTTTAGTTAACGGATCCCCGCCCTGGATCATGAAACCCTTGAGTATCCGGTGAAACGCTGTCCCGTCATAATACCCTTTGTTGGCCAGCTTTTTAAAGTTTTCGACCGTTTTGGGTGCCACATCAGTCCAGAACTCCACGACCATGTCTCCCTGAGTCGTCTTGATGACGGCTACCTCGTTTGTTGAATCAGTGCTCATTTGGTTTTTTGAAATTTGTTAAATTAGATTCGTTCAATTACTTGGCAGAGCTGGCTGGCACAATGCGGATGCTATCTAAAGAGACGCGGTCGACAGGACGGCTGTCTTGCTGATCACCTGTATTACCGGGTCCAACCTTTGTATTTCCCAGTTTTTCCAGAACATCGTCTCCCTTAATAACCTTTCCAAAAGCTGTGTATTTTCCATCCAGAAAACCCGCGTCGCCCAGGCAGATAAAAAATTGTGAACCGGCGGAATTGGGGTCGTTCGACCTGGCCATCGAAAGAACACCGCGTGTATGCTTGCGAGGATTGAATTCGGCTTTGACCCCATAGCCTGGACCACCCATTCCCCACTGGCTTTCCATTCCAGCTTTTTTCGTATTCGGATCTCCACCCTGGATCATAAATCCTTTGATGATTCGGTGGAATAGAGTCCCATCATAGAAATTGGTCTTAGCCAGATTTTTAAAATTCTCCACGGTTTTGGGCGCCACGTCGGGCCAAAATTCCACTACCATCTCCCCCAGGGAGGTTTTAATCACTGCCACTTCTTCCGATTTGGATGGAGTGGGATCAGCCTTTTTAGGCTCCTTGGTTTCTTCTTTTTTCGCGTCGGACTTGGAGTCGGATTTCGCCTCTTGAGCAGAACAAGAAACAACACCGGCGCATAAAGCCAATAACATGCACAATAAAATGGATTTCATAGACAAGAGAACATGTGCCACGGGCAAAGCTCAATGTCACGAATTGAATTACGAGAAGAAACGGTAATCGCCGCCACCCAACCAGGGGATCAGCGATTTGGGAAATTCCCCGATGGAGAAGATGGTGGCTGGAGCCGGAATTGAACCGGCGACACAAGGATTTTCAGTCCTCTGCTCTACCGACTGAGCTATCCAGCCGCCACGCAGGATGTGGATTCAACGGTTTTAACAAAGTTTTTGCAAGGCAATTTCTCAGTTCCCATCTTTCTTTTCACGTGATAGCTTTCTCTCCTGTAACCACTATACATGAAAGATCTTTTTGGGAAAAAACTCGTCGTTGGGCTTGTCTCTTCTTTGACTTTGGCTCTCTCTGTCCATGCCGGTCTTCAAGACAAGAATTTGGATATTTATTGGATCGATTCTGAAGGCGGGGGCTCCACTCTCGTCGTCACCCCTGCCGGGGAGTCCATCCTTATCGACACCGGCAATCCGGGCGGGCGCGACTCTGGAAGAATTGCCAATTGCGCCACCAACGTCGCCGGTCTTAATCACATTGATCATTTGATTATGACACATTTTCACATCGACCACTTTGGTGGCGCCGCCGAATTGTCGAAACTTCTTCCCATCCACAACACCTGGGATAATGGGCTTCCAGAGGGTAACCCTGATGGAAACAAGCAGGACACGACCTGGTTCAAAACCATTCAGCCTTACCGGGAGATGCGCACTGACCGCCACACCGTCGAGGCGGGACACGTCTTCAAACTTCGCCAGGTCATGAATTTGCCCCCCCTTATGGTTCGGGTCATGGCTGCAAACCAGGTTATTTATCATGCTGCCAAAGATTATCAGGTTACGAATTACGTTTGCAAAAATGGAATCGTGAAACCTACCGACACCAGCGACAATAAGAACAGCGTTGCGACTCTTTTCCAGTTTGGCAGCTTTCGATTTTTCGACGGAGGTGACATGACCTGGAATACGGAAGCGAAAATGATTTGCCCGCACGATTCCATCGGGACCGTCGATATTTTTCAGGTTAACCACCACGGCCTTGATATCAGCAACAATCCTTTGCTCCTGAACAGCCTGAACCCAACCGTCACGGTGATGAACAATGGACCCACCAAAGGCACCGCGCCAGATACCATGGCCACGCTTCGCAGCCTGCCACTGTTGAAGGCGATGTACCAACTTCACAAGAATATCAGAAAAGGAGACTGGGAAAGCAATACGGAGGACGAGTTCATTGCCAACGCTCCCAAGGACCAGAAAAACGATGAGGGCAACTATATCAAATGCTCCGTTGATTCGTCCGGCAATTCCTACACAATCATTATTCCGGCCACTGGCCACAAACAATCGTTCGACACTCGCGCGAAATAACCTTCAGCCCGTCATGCCCGCGGATGCGCCTCATCATAAGCTTGTTTGAGTCGCTCCGTGGTCAGGTGGGTGTAGACCTGGGTGGTGGCCAAATGCGCATGACCCAGCAACTCCTGCACGCTTCGCAAGTCAGCACCGGCATTCATCAAATGGGTCGCGAAACTGTGACGTAATTTGTGAGGGGTTAAACCGGGATCCAGGCCGCAGGCGGCCAGGTAAATCTTCAATCTTAATTGGACAAGCCTTGGGTTGAGCGCTTTTCGTTTAGTCGCATTGGAGTAGAAAACGGGTTCCTCCCGGGCAGGGTTCATTTTTGCCTCAATCCAATATTTTTTAATAGACTCCAGCGCTGGAGCCCCAATCGGAACCATTCGCTCCTTTTTGCCTTTTCCAAACACCCGCAAGGACTGGTCGCTCCAGTCGATCTGTCCAGCCGTTAACCCGCACAACTCGGAAATACGCAACCCGCACGAGTAGATGGTTTCCAAAATAGCCACATCCCGCCAGTACTGTTCCGTGCCAGATTCAGCTGCTTTCGATTTTTCCCTTTCCAATTCGCGCAACGGAGCCTGAAGGAGGCTCAATATTTGTTCCAGTGTGAGGAATTTCGGAAGCCTGGCTTCCCTTTTCGGCATGGTGATATTTCGGATCGGCGAAGAAACCAACATTCCGTTCCTAACCAGGAATTTGTAAAAAGTGCGAAGCGCCGAGAAGCGAAGCTGAATGGCCGCCCGACTCAATTTTCCCCGCCCCACGTAACGAAGATAAGCCCGGAAATCTTCTCTCTCCAATTTCAGCCACGGCGCCGGGATTCCCTTTTCAGTATCGTGCCATCGACTGAACTCGCCAATGCATTGCCGGTAGTTCCTTTGCGTATACAGAGATGCCCCTCGGTCCGTGGCAAGGTGCGCAAAAAAATCCGCCGCCAAACGATCCCGCGTTTCCTGGTCATGGAGCGAGTCATTCATCAATGGAACAGAGGTCTTTCTTTTATTCCGCTTTCTCTTCTGCTGCTGTCACTGGGGATTTCGGCTCCGCCTTTTTCTTTGCCCCCTTCGGCTCCTTTGGCGCAAACTCAAATCCCACCTTGCCGGATTCACCTTTTACCAGGAAAGCGGAGAAAGGCCGCCCCTTCTTGGAAATGAATTTATGCAGCAAATCGGTGCGCCCGGTGGTCAGTAACTTCTTGATCTGCTCTGGTTCGATCTGCCTTTGCAAAATGATTTTGCCGGATCGAAAATCACACTTCTTTTCCGGTCCAGTTGCGTTTTCGCAAATATAAACCATCCCGGTGTCGTAAACATTTCCACCGCATTTGAAACATTTGCCGATCGGTTCTTTCCCTGAAAAATCGACTGGAGCGCCGTCTGCCCCGCCATCGTTTTGACCGAAATCAAACTCCGGTTTCAATTCGGGCCCCATCTTAATCTTGGCAGCGAACGCTTTCCCCATCTTGCTGCGGAAGCCCTGGAGTGGCCCCACCGAACCTTTGGTGATCAGTTCTTCGACCTCAGGAATCTCAAATTGACGCCCGGCCACGATCTTCCACAATGCGAAATCACAACCCGCCGTTTGGCATTGGAATTTTTTGTAATTTTCTTTAATCACGCCTCCGCATTTTGGACACGGAACGCTCAACTCGCCGAAATCCCCAGGAATGGTATCACTCTCAAACTGCTTGGTTTTTTGGACGATGTGGCGCGTCATCTCTTCGATCTGACGCATAAAGTCAGGCCTTGTCAAAAGTCCGCGCTCCATCTGCTTAAGCTTGAATTCCCAATCCCCTGTCAGTTCTGGAGAACAGAGTTCGGGAACGCCCAGGCCGCGAAGGAGCGTGATCAAGGACATTCCTTTTGCCGTTGCCTGCAGTTCGCGGCCGTTTCTTTGCAGATATTTCTCGTAAATCAAGCCTTCAATAATTGCGGCCCGAGTGGCGGGAGTGCCCAATCCTTTGGCGCTCATCGCTTCTCTCAATTCTTCATCTTCAATCGTTTTGCCGGCTCCTTCCATTGCGGACAATAAGGTCGCTTCGCTGAATCTCGCCGGGGGCTTCGTCTGGTTTGGGTTGACCGTGACATCCGTTGTTTGGATTTTCTCGCCCTCGTTGACTTTCACCAGGTTTGGTGTGTCGTCGCTCTCCACTTCTTTTCCATAAACTTCCAGCCACCCAGCAGCCATCATTACTTTTCCTTCAGATTTGAAGGGCTCCTGCTCCACCCGCGTAATACGGGTGGTCACCTGGAATTCGGCCGCTGGAAAAAATATTGCCAGGAACCGTTTGGTCACCATGTCGTAAAGTTTCTGCTCGGGCTCGCTCAAGTTCCTGGGAGCCAGCTGAGTTGGGATGATAGCGAAGTGATCTGAAATTTTAGCGTTATTAAATATTCTTTTATTGGGTTTCACCCAATTGTTGGTGAGGACCATGTTCGAAAACCGTCCATACCCCGTGGTGGACAACATGCTCATTGTCTGTTTCACCGTATCCACGTAATCCTCCGGCAAGGCCCTGGAATCCGTTCTGGGATAGGTCAATACTTTATGCCGCTCATATAGCGCCTGGGCCAGGCCCAGCGTATTTTTTGCAGAAAAACCGAATCTGCTGTTGGCTTCACGCTGCAGACTGGTGAGGTCGTAAAGCAATGGGGAAAGCTGCGTTGTGGGCTTGCTCTCTTCAGTTACGATTCCTGGTTTACCACTGCATTTCTGCTGGATTGATTCAGCTCGGGCTTTATCCCATATACGCTCTGGTTTGAGATCCGGATCGCCATCTTTTTTTTCTTTCGAAAATTTTTCGTCAAACCATCGGCCTTTGTAACTTCCTTCGGACGCCTGAAATTCGCCATGTACTTCCCAATAATCGCGAGAAACAAATTTCTTAATTTTTTCTTCCCGCTCCACCACCACCGCCAAAGTTGGCGTCTGAACCCTTCCCACAGTGGTGAGATGGAAACCGCCAGTTTTGGAATTGAACGCGGTCATTGCCCTCGTACCATTAATTCCTACCAGCCAATCTGCCTCTGAACGGCACACTGCGGCATCTGCCAGGGGTTTCATTGATCGGTCATCTCTCAACGCGGCAAAGCCATCCCTGATCGCGGCCGGAGTCATCGATTGCAGCCACAACCTCTGAATCGGTTTGGGGCTCCCCGTGTGTTGAACGATATACCGGAAAATCAGTTCCCCTTCCCGTCCTGCGTCGCAGGCATTAATCAGGAATTCAATGTCCTTTCGCTTGATCAGCCGGGTTAAGACCTTCAACCGGCTTTCCGTCTTTTCTATGGGCCGGAGATCAAAACGATCTGGAATCACAGGTAAATGGGCAAAAGTCCACTTCCCTCTTTTGACTTCAACTCCTTCGGGCAAACACAATTCCAGCAAGTGACCCACGGCCGATGACACGACAAATTGGTCGTTCTCGAAGTATTCGTCGTGCTTCGTAAATCCCCCGAGTGCCTTGGCGATATCACTCGCCACGGACGGTTTTTCCGCGATGATCAGTCCTTTACCCATTAGAATATTGCGACGTTTTATGCACCATCAGTTCCAGGTTGCAATCATTTAAATCGTCTCAAATGAAGATTTATGCAAATGAGCTGTGGTGGTATGCCGCTCTTTCCCCCTCCCTTCAAGAACGGAAAAATAGTGCCAAACAACCCTGTTCTTCGATGGAAAGTGATCATTTAAGGAAACGCTGTGGAATACATTTGACGATGCACTTTCTGAAAGGCTAAATAGGGCTCCAGCACAGACCCCCGGGGAATCAACAGAAGGATAGAAGGAAATATATGACTGCAAAATTACAACACGAAGAACATGATCCAAAAAGCCATGAAGTCCTCCACCCAAAGCTTTCTCAAGTTGAAGCTGTCGTTCGCAAGAACGTTTATTGGGCAATGGGCGCGGCTCTGATCCCAGTTCCATATTTTGACATAGCCGCAGTTGGCGGAGTTCAACTCAAAATGCTGGCTGATCTCTCTAAAATCTACGGCATTAAATTTGCCCAAAATCGCGCCAAGAGTTTGATCGCAACCACCATCGGCAGTGTGGGTGCAGTTGGCGGCGTTGCAGGTATTGCCTCGATGGCAAAATTAATTCCGGGAGTCGGCCAACTCCTGGGCATTGCAATCGCTCCCGGTGCAGCAGGTGCTGCCACCTACGCCATCGGACAGGTTTTCATCAAGCACTTTGAAAGTGGTGGAACCTTCCTTGATTTCGATATCGAGAAACATCGTGAACATTTTCAACATCAGTATACTGAAGGTCAAAAACTCACCGCCGACTTAAAGCACGCCGGGGCTCACGGTCACTAAGAGCAACCCTTTTCCTTTTGCGCGGATGCTCTTTGTGCGAACAAAGAGCATTCGTTTTTTAACCGCAACCTCTCCACGTTATGCCCGTGCCTCTAATTTACATCGCCCTTTGTCTGCTGGCTGCGTTCTGCGGTCTCCGTCACAAATTTGGCTTCTGGGGAATTCTTTTCTGTTCATTTGCTCTCACCCCCGTAATCGGTTTTCTCCTGATTTTCGGGAGTTCCAAGCCCAAGAAGGACCCGGTTCGCCTTTCTAAATAACTTTCTCAACGCACGCCTTCCAATATTACATGAAATCCCCACACCGTTTTTTTGTTCTTCTGAGTGGCCTGCTCTCTATTACTGTTGGCTGTCAGGGCCCTCGAGCCATGAAGTCAGAGTTCATCGAATATTCTCATGCCTATGCTGAAACTTCCAATCAGCAAATGCTTTTGAACCTCGCTCGTCGAGCCAATGGGCACCCCGCTTATTTCCTCCAGATGGGGACGATCAATGCCACGATGCAATTTGGGGCCACTGCGGGCGGGAGTGCCGGTCAAAACAGGACCCGAGCAAGTGGAGGTGCGCTGGCAACCGCTGCTGCTATATCTGACACAATAGCCGTCGGAAGTACTCTTGGATTGTCCGGCAGTGAACAACCCTCTTTCAGCTTTACTCCTCTCAGCGGAAGTTCGTTTGCCGCCGCTTTGTTCAATCCCATCGACCCCAAAATCTTTTTCAATCTTTATGATCAGGGAATTCCAGTCGATGCGCTCCTGCGCGTCATGGTCCAGTCCATCACCCTCAATGAAGCAAAAGGAAGCCGGACTTTTCTCAATGTCATCGATCCAGAACGCCCCGTCAGTTACAGGAATTTCCTGACCGTGGCCGGTCTCGCCCGAGAATTGCAAAAAAGGCACCTGCTTCTCTCTTCCACGAATCAAAACTCATTCATCTTTGCCGATAAAGCGTATGAGACGGTGGCCAATCTGCGCACCAATGTTTATTATCAGTATGAAGAAGACTCGACTTATTTTGTTCCCAACAACTCCGGCACGGACAAGAAACGGCAGGATACGATTAATTTAACCCTCCGAACTTTTGAAGGTGTGCTCACTGCTCTCGCCCAGGAAAGCGAACTGTTTGACGGATTTGTCAGGACAGACGGCACTAACTTTACCACTTTTGTTGCCCCTTCCGAACGACGTCCCGCTCTCCGAATCACGCCTCCCAAGGCGGCCAAAACAACCAGCCCTGTAGCGGAAATCACCTACCGCGGTGAAAAATTTTCCATCTCAGATGAAATTGTCATTGATCCCGTCACGAAGCAGCCCAAAGTAAATACTTGGAACCGTGAAGTGTTTAACCTGCTCAACATGCTCTACGTCCAGATTTCGCTGGATCCCAGCAAGCTTCCTGTGCAACAGCTAATACAGGTGCACTGAGTTTTCGGGAGTTTATTTGACGCGTTCGTTATCATCCGGGCATGGCCAACTATTATCACAGGATTCGCGATCGATTGCAGATCTTTTGGCACGATCACACGGTGGGCATTTGCGTCACAGCTTTTACTTTCATTTTTCTTCTTGTATATCTGTCCCGTTCGATTTTCATCGTGATCGAGTCGGGGCAGGCTGGGGTTCTTTATCGCCGCTTCTGGCATGGCACCGAAATAAATAAAGTTTATGGTGAAGGGCTTCACATCATTGCTCCGTTCAATACGATGAGCATCTACGATGTTCGCCTCCAACAAATTCAACACCGTTTCTCCGTCATCAGTAGTAACGGCCTCAACATCGGGGTGTCTGTCTCCGTCCGCTTCAAACCTAAAGTCGAACTGCTCGGTGTTCTCCACAAGGAAGTAGGACCTGATTACGTCAATAAAATCATCATTCCCGAAACGCAATCTCTTATCCGAAACGTTTTCGGGCAATATTCACCAGAAGAAATTTACACCACCAAACGCTCCGTCGCCCAACAAATCCTCCAGGGCGCCTTAAATGAAATCGGTGAAAAATATGTGCTTCTTGACGATTTGCTGGTGGAAAGCATCACCCTGCCCCCTGTGATTCAAACTGCCATCGAAGAAAAACTCATCGAGGAACAAAAAGTCCTGGAAATGAAATTTCGCATTGACCGCGAAAAGGAGGAAGCCGAGCGGAAACTTGTCGAAGCCCGCGGGGTGAATGCCGCCAATACCATCATTTCCGAATCACTTACCGATAAAATCCTTCGCTACAAAGGCATTGAAGCTACGCTGGAGTTTTCCAAGTCTGAAAATGCCAAAGTCATTGTCATCGGTGGCGCCGATGGGTTGCCTTTGATTTTCAACCCCAGCATGCTCGACACCGCCACTAAAGCGTCTCCAGGCCCTGTGAGAGCGAAATAACCAGACCGAATGCACTCTCGCTCTTATCGAATCCTCCATCCATTATTTGTCCTGCTCCCTTTCTTGTTGTTCCTCGGCGGTTGCGGCGAAGTCATTCACAACGATTCCAAACCCGAGAGTCACGAAAATGTCCTCTCCATCAAAAAAAGCCCTGTCCCGATTTCCATCAAGCTTTTGACCCGAAACGGCTATTTCGATCCTGCCGTTCTTCAGGAGTTTAAAGAGGCCTATAACATTCAGGTTCTAGTCACTTATTACGAAACGAACGTTGAGCTCTACCAGAAAATTGCCGCGGGGGACTATGACCTTATCACTCCATCCGGTTCATTGCTCCAGATTTTGATTCGTGACGGTCGCCTCGCTCGACTCGACCATCATAACCTGACCAATCTCACCAAACTGGAACACATCTTTGAAACCATTCCCTTCGATCCTCATCATGTGTTCTCAGCCCCCTACACATGGCGAACAATTGGTATCGGCTACAACATGTCCCACGAAACCGAGATTCCATTTAGTTGGAATAACCTTTTTGACCCCCGCCTTTATCCCGGCGCCAATCACCAGGAGTTTCTCGGCAAACTCTCCTTGTTTGATGAAGCTCGATATAGCATCGGTTCTGCCCTCATTTCTCTCGGGTTCTCCCCGAACAGCCGCAAACCAGATGAAATTCAAAAGGCGGCGGACGTTCTTCTTAAACAGCGTCCTTATGTGAGCCATTTCGACGATGCCAATGCCCAAAAATTTCTAGCCGACGAAGAGTCTTTCCTTTCCATGGCATGGAGTTCCGACGTCTCGCTTTCCATGAAAACGAACAAGAAAGTCCGATTCTCCATTCCGAATGAAGGCGCTCTGGTCTTTATCGATTACCTCGCCATCCCAAAAACCAGCCAAAAAAAGGATTTAGCGGAAGACTTTATTGAATTTCTCTTACAACCGTTTGTAGCAGGTCGCATCTCCTCTTATTCCCATTGCGCAAGTGCTGACCAGGCTGCGAGAAGTTATATCAGCCGTGAAGTGATTAACGGAGCCCCCTATCTTTTACCGGACGAAACAAAACTTTTCTTCCTCGATATCATGGACCCTGCCACCCAGGCCCTATACGAAAAAACATGGGATACCATTAAAAAGGCAAAAGTCACGGGACCTGCATTGTGATTTGGTTTCCGGATTCAAAGCATTTCTTTGTTTCCCACAAGTCATTTCAGCATCGATCAACAGCCGTTTAGATCACCAACCCTGCGAAGTCAAAGCTTGACCGTTCCTTGCCCCGCAAGTTATTCATAATCGACGAGGCCGGTGTGGCGAAATGGCAGACGCACAGGACTTAAAATCCTGGGACCTTAAACAGTCGTGCCGGTTCGAGTCCGGCCACCGGTACCACTCCTCGTTGCTGGTCATCAAATTTCTGAACTTCTTCCCTGCCCATGGTTCCATCCCCTTCAACACGAGATCCCACGAGCTCTGTCTATTTAAGTATCACCTCATTACTTAACCCAACCCACCTGGAGTTATGAATCCATGGCTCGAAACACTCGGTGCTCTTCTCTTCGCAACAACTGGCGCTTTGTTTGGTAAATGGTTTGCCCAATTATCCGGGCGACGGTGGTTATTCGGCTACATGCTTGCCTTTTTCCCCATGATTGTAATCGCTGCCAGCCGACACATTTATTCGCTTCCTTTTCTTCCTCCATTTTCCTGGATGCTGTCAGGAAGAATTCCCTTTGCTCTTGCTGGATTCAGTATCGCCCTTCTCCTCAGCGTTCTGCTGCATCGCACTCCAAAAAAGCGTGATCGCTTCTGTCTTTGGGCGCTGCTCGTTACTTCCGTGGGAGCTTTTTCCATCCCGGTTTTTCTTGGCCCCGCCATCGACCATAAACTTCTGCTGTCGCTGCAAACTACTATTGATTCCGATGGTGTGTGCCGTCAAAACACCGGCTTTACCTGCGGCCCGGCCGCTGCTGTCACCGCCTTGCGCCAGTTCGGCATAGCTGGAGACGAAAGCGAACTTGCTATTCTCGCCCATACCAGTTCATTCACAGGAACGCCGCCAATTATTTTGGCAAAAACGATTCAAAATAAATACAGTGACCGTGGTTTCATCGCTGAGTTCCAGACTTTCGAATCCATTCAACAACTTGGAAAAGCCGGAGTCACCATCGCTCTCGTAAAATTCGGTTTCCTTGTCGATCATTATGTCACGGTCTTGAAGGTCACCGATGAGAAAGTTATTGTCGGTGATCCCTACCTTGGTAAGACAGAAATGACTCATCAGGAATTTCGAAATATCTGGCGCTTTGCGGGAGTTCACTTGAGCCGCCGAACGTATCCATGAATGGATTCTTCCTTAATACAGGTCCAATCCCCTGCCCTGTCCCAGACTGCACATCAATAAAAGAACCACTCTGTTTTCACCGTAAAGTTGTTTTTACTCATATCACAGCTCATGTTAATTAACTGGAATTCATGTGTATTCTTTATTCACTCTCCGACTCGCTGGTGGCTGTTTCTCGATCTCCCTAAAGCTCCGTTTTGTCACAGCCAACCTTGAAAGTGGCCGGGCCGCGACAATTTGATCAAAAAATGAAGATTTTACCGAAATTAAGGCCGTTTGGCCCTATTAAATGTATAATCCTGCATTGAATCCATCCTTAAAACCCCATAGAGTGAGAACGGATCCAAGTTGAATTTTGAAATCTGCTGACAAAAAACAAACCAAGGAAGACTACAATCGCTTCCGGGCGTTATCATGGACTCGTCTTTGGACAGAGGAAGTTCCGTTGTTTAATCAGGGGTCTCCAGAACAGCGACTGGATAATGTTGCCTTGATTCGGGCCGTTGGAGTCGTTTTTATTGAATCAGGCTCTCCCTCGCAAAAAGCAGAAGTAAGGACCTGGCTTCTCGATCTTTTGAACGATCCACAGGAAAGGATTCGACGTTATGCGGTCAGTGCTCTGCCTAAAATTGGCGCCGGGTTGGAAGAAGAAGCTGCATTTATTTCACTTCTCCAACGTACCACCTCTCCCATCGAGAAGAAGTTCGTCTCCGAGGCCCTCAATAAAATCGGGGGTTCGGCTACCATCAAAAACTTTGATAAGCTCCTCCTTTCTTCCCATACTCAACAAAAGGTCAAGGCGGCCGTGGCGCGTTCAGAGTCTCCCAGTTCCATACGGCTTTATGCCAACGTCGAGACATCGGATACCTTAGCCATCAGTCTTCGCTGCCGATTGGGCCTTGAAAAAATCCTGTGCGAAGAAGTCGAGGAACTCGGACGGAAAACACACGGACTCAAAGTAAGTGCAATCCAACCAGGCGTGGTCACAGTCATTCGTGCCGCTCCTTTTAACCTCGCTTCCTTGTTCGCTTTGCGTTGCTTCGATACGCTTGGGTTTGTTCTTGCCAGCGTTCCCTTTCCAAAACCAGAAGGGCATGTCGACGCTATCGCTCGCATTATCACCTCACCGGGCGCGAAATTTCTGTTTCAAACCCTGACGGAGGGGTCCATTCGTTATCGTCTTGATTATGTTTCCAAAGGCCATCAACGCAGCCTGGTTAAATCGATTGCTGATCAGGCCTTTAAGCTGGATCCCAGCATTTTAAACGATTCACGCAGCGCTCCCTGGGTTGTGGAAGTCTATCCGTTGGGCAAAGGATACTCTGTGGAGTTGGCTCCAAAGCTTGCCGATCCTCGTTTATTTTATCGATTGCATGACGTGCCGGCATCCTCTCACCCTCCGCTTGCGGCCTGCATGGCGCGACTGGCAGGCAATCCAGCCAACGATATCATTTGGGATCCATTCTGCGGGGCTGGGCTGGAACTCGTGGAGCGAACTCTGCGCGGAGGCGTGACCAAGGTTTATGGAACTGACCTGAGTACAGAAGCAGTCTTGATTGCTCACGATAACTTTTCCGCCGCGAATCTCTCTGGAGTCGATTCTCGATTCGTCGCCTGTGATTTCCGGCAATTCGCGACTTTCGAAAAGCTCGAGCCTGGCTCGCTTTCCCTGATCATCACCAATCCTCCCATGGGGAAAAGAGTTCCGGTGGAAAATCTGAAGGTCCTCATCCATGATCTCTTTGCCGAAGCCGCAAGGCTTCTAAAACCGGGCGGCAGATTAATATTTGCCAACCCGTTGTGGATGGAATCCCCGGAACTGACCTTGCGATTACAATACCGTCAAACTGTCGATTTTAACGGCTTTAATTGTCGTTTAGAAAAATACAACAAACTCCCGCGCTGAACTTCGCAGCCGATTACGGAAGGTTTGTTCAACTCAACTTCGTCGACGTCCATGTCTTTTTCCCAGCCTGATGGAATGCCATTTGCAATTACTTAATTTCATGTACGTATAATTGTTAGCGCTTCTATTGCGAAGCAATTTCGAACCCGCTCCCACATTCTTCCCAATGACAGACTCGTCTGAAGGCAACTGATTTACAAACGGGCAGTGAGCGAATGCTTCATCAAAAAGGCAGGATTGCAGATTACCAGCTCCTCCTGTTGCTCTATAGACCGTCCTTCTCTGGCCACCCACAATGTAGAACGGCAGCCGAAATTCGCCTCCAATATTATGAACTCACCAAACACTATTATTCCTCCTTTACTGGTGCGCTCCAATTGGCGCCAGAATTTTACTCGATTTTTCTGTTTCCTCGTCGCCATTTCCTGCATGGCCAATGTCACTCCCTCCGCCCATGCTTCCATAGTCAGTGTGAAGGACTGCGATTGCGCTACGTTCACCATCCAGCTGGTCGGTTACCCCAACAATCCCGCCGACACCTATGTGGTGAAGCTCAGCAGGTTCTCCACTAATGGGAGCAAACTCGCTCCCATTGAAGTGGCAAGCACTTATAGTTTCGCGGCCCAAACCATGACCCTCGTTAGAACCCCAGCGATTATTGGCGCTTCTTATTGGATCGAAATTTTTCGAAATGGAGTCATTTTTTCCAACCAAAGTATTATCGTCTGTGCCTGCGATCTGGATTGCGGTAATCCTCAAATCCTTCTAACCCAGGATTGCCCGCTTGTCCCGGTGGCGGCTGGTGGACTCCTTACTTACAGTGGCACGGTGAGAAACTCCGGGAACGTAACCCTTTCCAACGTTGTCGTCCTTAACAACCGCAGTCAGACGGCCACTATCACTTCGGCTTCCTTTGTCAGACTCGATGCCACTTCGCAGGGCAACTGGAAAAATGTCTATGGGGTTGATGGCTACAATATCATCGGCAACGCAGCCAGTTATCCGAGCTATGCAAACGTGACCCCCGCCGGCAAATTCGATTACACCTGGTCTACTTCAACCAACAATATTCGAGCACTTCAAAAAGTAAGCTCCACAGATCGCGTTATTGCCACCTGGTATGCTCCAGTTAGTTTTAGCATTCGGATGAACCTTACAGATGGGTTAAAGCATCGCGTGGCCCTCTACGCCGTCGATTGGGATACCACGGCCAGATCCGAAAAATTCGATATTATCGACACCGTCACAGGTGTTGTTTTGAATAGCCAAACCCTTTCCCAATTCAACGGTGGCACTTACCTGGTCTGGGATCTTGCAGGAAATATCACCATCCGCGTAACCCACCTGGCCGGTAATAACGCAGTCATCATGGGACTCTTTTTCGATCCCACTCCTGTATTCACCATCGCTTCACTGGCACCGGGTGCATCTGCAAACTTCACCGGCAGCTTCATTGCTCCCGCCGATTGTTCTGTCACCAGCATTTCCACTGCGTCCGGTGTCACCGTCTGTGGCGCTAAAGTCACCCATTCTTTGACAGAAACGTGCACCGTCAGCACTACTCCGGCAATTTCCATTGCTGAAATTTGCCCCTCCAGCCCGATCCTTGCTGGAACGACCGTCTTTTTCGGGGGATTGATCAGCAACACGGGTGACGTCGCCCTGACGAATATCCGGGTGTCAAGCAGCGAAGCCGGAGGCAATTCAGTCTTTGGTCCTTTCTCGCTGGCTCCTGGCGGTTCCACCAATTTCGCTGGCAATTATATCGCGTCGGCTTCCAGTCCGAAAACGAACTCCAGCATCCTGACCAATATCACCAGCGTGATCGTGACGAACACCACCACCATTATCACTACCAACAGCGTTGTAACCGTCACGAATACGGGTGCAACCATGTTTGGAACCATCAACTCGCTTTCTTCAACGTCGGTCGATCATTTCATCGTTGGCTCTAATTTTAATGGATTGGCCTATGCAGGAGAGGATCACGGTTACGGTGCCACCGATTTTTACTCCACCCGCAAAACGATCACCGGAGCCTCGTTCTTTGATACTATCACGGCCAGCACCGCCACGACCACGGACCGGTTTGATGCCAGCAGCCGCAACTTCGATTCGCTCGCCTATGCCGCGCCCGATCTCGGTTACGGACCCCTGCTCTTCTATTATCTGAGCCATGACAACGCTGGCGTATCGACATTTGGCAGCATCACACCGGGAGGAACAGTGGGAGTTCTCTCCGACCATTTTGTGGCAGGTAATAGGTTTGACGCACTGACTTTCGCTGCCACCGACGTTGGCTACGGCGCCAACCTGTTTTATTATGTCCGGCACGATTCCAGTGGACTTTCAACATTCGGAACCCTAAACCCGGCCCTTCCCGGCACCATGACGGATCGATTCACCATAGGAACCAATGTGGATGCGCTTGTTTTCACGGATCTGATCGCTCCAGGCTACGGCGCCAACAATTTCTACTTTTTGCGCCACGATGCGGCAGGACTCTCAACTTTCGGAACCATCCTCGTAACCGGCCTCAACACGGGTACTACCACAGATCGCTTTCAAGTGGGGACCAACGCAACTGAACTGAGCTTCACCGCAACCGATGTGGGCTTTGGCCCCAATCTCTTTTACTTCCTTCGAGCAGGAAGCAGCGGCCTGCAAACCAATGTGGTGGACATGTTTACCACAAACTCGGTTTTTACTTTGGTCACCAACTCGATAACGGCATACCTCACCAACAATGTCATCAGCTTTACCGCCACCAACACGATAACTGTCACTGGCTTTGATGTTTGCCAGGGCCGCGCCGTGATTGCAGCCACCCAGTGCACCAGTTCCGTCGTGCTGCCCTTTGTTCCCATCACCGAAGTGCCCGGCATGGCCGGTGGTAATTTCGGGTTCGCTTTTGCGAGCGAGGTGGGGAAATATTACACCGTCCAATACAAAGATTCGCTCAGCGACGTTAGCTGGAGTACTTTGCAAATTGTGTTAGGCACAGGCGGCAATTTTGTGATCGTGGACCCGACAACGACTCAACATGCTATGCGGTTCTATCGGGTCATTCCAACACCTTAGTTCTCGACCGGAGCCCACGAGGCTCCAAAGATGGGGGGCAGCTCGCATTGATCGCTGACCCATCTTTGAAACCATGAAATATCAATGGATTTTGCATTGGCCAGTGCTCGAAATAACTGACTATGAGAATACGATGCAGATAGAAACTTTTCGGGAGCAGAATTCGCCTTCGACATGCAGAGTTGATGGTCATGATGCTGTGTCTGGTGAAATGAATATTTCATTCATGCCCCCGACCCTGTGCAGTGATGTTAGCGAAATACCTAACCCCAGTGCACCAGAGCTGGTCGATGAAAATGTTTTCCAACACCTGGTGAGCCGCAGGTTGATCAAAAACCGCTGACGCTTTGCGCAAAAGCTGGTGCTTCCCCTGCGTCAGTTGGTGCGAATGCACTTTATATCGCTCTGAGATTTGGTTGAGCCTTATCTGGGCGTTGATGAATGCAAAGCCACCTTGGCTCCGAAGACCGCCGGTTCCTTCGTTCGTTGTGGCTTCAAAATGCGAGCCCCGGTGGTTCAAAGCGCTTACGCGCTCGGTCGAAGTGCCCGAGGATCCAGTTTGAGGCTTCGCCCAGGTTGCCTGCTTTTATGGAAGGGCTTTGGCTCGGTAGAATTTCAAGAATTGGCCGCTGGATGGAACCTGAAAGGTATAGGGGCTTGTGGCAAATACATTGGTGGCAACACTGGTCCAGGCTACAAAATCACTCGAACTTTGGAGCAAGATGGTGTCTCCGATTTGCGCACTCACCGGAATGTTTGCCGAGCCGCTGATGAGTTGGATGGTACCTACTGTCGGGGGTGGCGTGGAAGGTTGGGAAAAAAAGATGCCGCTCAAGACCGCGTTGGCGCCAGTGACTCGCGATGTCAGGGATAGTGTCACGTGTCCGCTTAATTCCACCACCCAATAGACTCCTGAACCGAAGTTGCTAATGTTTTGGGTCATTAGCACTGCGGAATTGGTGGCGTTAATAATCGAGACATCCTGGTTGCGATTAAGTCCATCCCAATCAACAAAGTAAAAGGCGACGCGATGACTCTTGCCGTCGGTGAAATTCAGATCCACATGAAATTGTTGACCGTACCAGGCTGCCGCGATTCGATCTATTCCGGCATTGCTGGTGAACAATGCTCGTGGATCAGTCACCGGCGAACCCCAGATGAAGAGACTGGAATCTGATGAAGTGGGTGTCACGTATGCAGGATTGGCAATCGTGGCACCCATGACGGAATAGCCTTCGATTCCATAATTGCCAATCCAGGAACCGGACGAGGTCAAATCCAGTGCCACGGATTTTGCGGTTGCCTGGACAAATGTGGGTGGGACCGAAAAAGTACTTGCGCTGACTTCGGCTGAATAGAAAGAGAAACCGGAGGCATTGAAGCAACGGACCCGGTAATAATATTGCGTTCCAGCAGTTAATCCGGAATCCGAATAAAGGGTGGTGTTCGCAGGAAGAACAGCGACTTCGGAATAAGAGCCGGTGGCAATCCTTCTTTCGACGCGATATTCAGTTTCATCAATGGCGTTATCGGTCCAAACCAGCTTGATGCTGGAGGTGGATTGGACGGTAGGCGAAAGTGCGGTTGGTCCATTGGGACCATTTTGGACAGGGATGGTAATATCGTCAAAAATGCCCTGGCTCATGTTGTAATAACTCCCACTTGCGGAGGTTTCCAATTTCACGGACCTGATCATATAAGAATAATTGCCAGAGCCAACAGGGTCGACGTAAGTAGCGGCAGTGACCGGCGCTGTGGTCAATCGAGTAAACGGACCGGTCGAATTTCCTGCCCGGTAGATGTGGTAACCCAGACTTGCATCCGAGCTAGGATTCCAGGAAAGCGAAGCTCCGCCGCCGCCAGGGATGGCCTGAAAATTGGACGGTGGAGCCACCACGTGAAGTCGCAGGGAAGGGTCGCCCATGAGGGAAATGTGGACCTGGCGATTACCCACAAATTGCGGCCAGTAAACCCCATTGGTTTTATTGTTTTGAGTGAGCCGGTTTCCATATCCCACGGTCTGTCCAAGGCCCATATGCTGGTAATACCATTGCGGCAAGCCCGAGCAGGTGGCGGTAAGGGCATAACCGGACCCGAGGGCAGAGCGCAAAAAGTTGCTCTCATTATCCCAATCCCCATAATAACTGCCAAAAAACATGGTAAACACGGCCTTGATATCGTTGAGAGCAAAGTCGTCGGAGGCGCCCACCCCGTCGCAGGTAGTGTATTCTCCACCCCCGCAGGCATAGCTCCAGAGATAACTCTGGCTGGTGGCAGCGTTGAAATAATTATCAGGAGCGGCGGTATCGATGTTATTGGCCCCAAAGAGCGGGCCAAAGTTGCGCCAACCACAGGAGGCATAGGGAACGCCATCACTTAGCCCAAAATTATCCATGATCAACCCTCGCCGATTGGCCGCGATATTTTTATGCCTAAAATTGTGGTCTTTTACTAGGTATTGACGGAGCAAATCCAATTCCGACCGGGCAGGAATTTTATTTGCATAACAAGTGAGGTTGGAAAGGTCCACCCGGCCGACCTGGAGTCGAATGTCGGCAGGAATTTGGGACTGATCGAATTTGCCATCGCCCGGCACGTTCCAGTTTTCGGGGCGTTCGGCGGTCTTGGTATTTACAGAACTATCAGTCCAGGTGCCTGTCATGTCTCCGTAGTAAACATCGGCTGGCCAGGCACCCTTGTGATTGGCATGTTCATCGGGATTGATATTTCCGGAATACGGAACGGGAACGTGGCCGAAAAGAAACACGGCCTCGGTGTTGCCCTGGTCAGCATTGTAATCATTTTTAATAATGCTCTTGATGGACGCAACGGTGGCACTCGGAGAAACATCATGTCGAAGGACTGTCCAGCCATCCCCTACGAGATCCTGCTGCAGTTGATTTAATTCATTGACGAGTGAAGCGGCATAAGTGTTGGCGACAATCAAAATGATCCTGCCCCTATATTCGACCAATGGCAGTTTTATTCCGGTGTAAATATATCCCGTCCCTTTGTAGCCTTGAGTGGAAAATTTAACGATCTGGTATTCATAACCGGCCCCGGTGGAAACCGAGGTATCAGCAAAGGAGTTGGCGCTCCCGCTCAAGGTGGCAAAACTGGATCCCCAAGTGGTAGCCGCGAGATTCTTGCGATAAATGACATAACTGCTGGCAGAAGTATCGCCTGGCCAGGCTAAATTGATTTGCACAGGGTTTTCCTGGACGATGGCGCTTACCTGGATAGCGTAATCCGAAGGGGAATCCTGACCGCGCAGTGGGGCAACACTCAGAAAGAGAAGCAGAATCAAGCCGTGGAGGATCGCCTTTGTCCGAGGCAGGTGGACCGTATTTTTCATTCGCGTGACTTCACAGGCAGCCACTATGAATGAATTCAGGCGTGGCAACAATCAGGCTTGAGGCAGTAGGGGGGTCGGGGAAAAGCGCCATTGGGAAACTCAGCGCCACGCTGAAAAAAATATTGGTCGGACAAACGTTCAATCTGGAATACAAATAGGGGAACTCCTTTTGATAATGCCTCCGTCTCCCCGATAGCCCCCAAGCCTGGGAAGGGTATTATTTTAGAACACCGATCAACCGACTTATGGAGTACGAAATTGCCTGGAAAGATTCGACAAACGCAATCCGAAAGATTGCGATGCCGTTCCGTTCCATGGCGGTTTTTGCTGTCGCCCATATTCGGAGAGCTGGAGGCCGCCTCCTCCGGATCAAACAGAACGGTGACCGTTTGCCGCCGGTCGAAAAGAGACAAATGGTTTCTGACGCCAACCGTGTCTAACCATTCATCAACTCTCTTACTGGATTATTAAAAATCCAATTTAAGAAGTGGTTCTAGCGCTCCCACTGTATCTCCTCTGTGGTTTTTCAGTTCAAACGTAAATAGTCGCGAGAAGGCAATTTCCAGCGAAGAGTCCAGCAATCCCAATTGGCGAAGCACTTCGATCATGATCACGCCGCGCGCCCGCTCGTTGGAGCCATCCTCTATTTTCAGAGCTATCCCCACACCTTTCGGATATTTTGTCGAGCGCTTTAGTGCCATGGCAAAAACTCCTTCAGCTCCCAACTTGCAGATTGCGGTCCCCTTAAACGCTTTTATCAATTCACAATCGATTACTCCGTCCCCGCTGATGAGTTGAGGATGCCCGGTGATCGCATTCGAAATGCGTTGCGAACCGGCATGAAGTGCGGGCTCAAGATCCACTGCGCCCGAAATAAAACGACTAAAACCGTGTGCCAGGTTTTTCAAGGGAAGGGCGAAAGTGGGAGCGGCGCACCCATCGATGGCAGTCGTCACTTTGCTGGCGGGCAATGCGCAAAATGTGGCAATCGTTTCGAGAATCAAAAGCTGGAGCGGATGTGACGGTTCCATATAATCTTCAAGGGCCCAATTGTGGCATTTGCATGCGGCTAGCATTCCCGCATGTTTTCCCGAACAATTATTATGCAAAACACCTGGCGATTCGCAGTTTCGACAAAGGAATTCCTGAGCGTTTTTAGAAAATGGTTGATGAGTCCCGCACTGGAGTTGACTGGGATCCAGACCCGCTTTGTTCAAAAGTTGCGAGACGGCAGCGAGATGAAAGGCTTCACCCTGGTGAGAGCTGCAGGCAATAGCGATTTCTTCATCGGTCAATCCAAATCGGTCGGCAGCCCCGGAAAGAATCAATGGCATAGCCTGGAAAATCTTGGCCGTGGACCTTAGGAAAATGGGAGTCTGACCATCGCCAAAAGAGGCTATCAGATCGCCGGAATTGCTAACCACAGCCACTGCGGCGCGGTGGAGTGACTCAACCATTCCTCCGCGAGTCACGGCCAGAGCAGGCATTAAGTTCATAGAATCGGGCAGGGCAGAATGACTTATCCATCCAGCATATAATCGTTTGAAGAGAGTTCAAGCTGACACGAGTGACCCGTGCGACTCGCCCTCAAGGAGTGATTCACCTGCCCCAACGGGTTGATGTCATTGTTCGAAGGCTCAAGGGCTAAGCTGGCGCATTGGGGATGGGGGTGGGAATTTCGTCCTGGATAATGGTTTCTTCTTTGTAGGATTTGGCAACGAACACGAATATTAGAGTGGTCACCGCCATGGCTCCTGCAAAGACCAGGTAATAGTTCACATCCGAAAGATTGGATGACCCGTCTTTATTTTTTATGAAATGATTGAACCCTCCGGCCATGAGGTTTCCAAGCGAAACGGAAAGCCAAAAAATGCCCATGATGATCGATTTCAAGCGCTTGGGGGCCTGGGTGTAGGAAAATTCCAGGCAAGTAATGGAGACCATGACTTCGGCAGCAGTCAAGACCATGTATGCGAAGATTTGCCATCCGATGGTGGGAACCTGACCACGGCTGATCATGACTTCAATCCACGCCGAGATCAAAAACGATAAGAAGGTGGTGGCAAAACCGATTCCAATCTTTCGAAGCGGCGTGAGCGTGAACATCTTGGAAAATGCCGGATAGATAAAGTAAGAAAAAATAGGGATATAGACCAGAATCAAGAGCGGATTGATGGCACTCACCTGGGCAGGCAGCCATGTGCGACCCATCCAGTAAAGATCCATCTTGGTCGCCTGTAAAACCCAGGCAGAAAAAATCTGTTCATATAAAGCCCAAAAAACGGAGACCAACAAATAAATCGGAACCAGTTTAACAATGTATTTCCAGGTATCCCAGGTTTTCAAATCACGGAAAAAGGCATTCTTGCCGGGTGGAATGTGAATGAATTTGTTTCTGCCCATCCAGAAAACGATAGTAGCGATAACCATCAACAACCCGGGAACCCCAAACGCCCAGTGCGGACCAAACTCTTTTTTACTCAAAAGCCATGGGGTCAAAAGACTGGAAATAAAAGACCCTGCATTTATCGAAAAATAGAACCAACCAAAAACCTTGGCCAGCAAATGTTTGTTGGAAGCGCCAAACTGATCGCCCACATGCGCGGAAACACACGATTTTATACCTCCAGCACCCATGGCCAGCAAGCCGAGCCCGATGACCAGCCCGAGGCGGGTCTCATCGATGGCCAGCGCCAGATGGCCCAAACAATAAACCACAGAAAGAATGAGAATGGTTTTGTATTTTCCGAGAAAACCATCGGCAATAAATGCGCCAACGATGGGAAAGAAATAGGCGGCCGAGGTAAAGAGGTGGAAATTCTGCTTGGCCTCGGTCGGGGTCATGACCGCAAGCTGCCCGGAAGAATTCAAAAGATATTGCGTCATGAATACGGTGAGAATCGCGTTCATCCCGTAATAGCTAAATCGTTCCGCGGCTTCATTGCCAACGATATAGGGCACCCCCTTGGGCAATCCTGTCGTCTGCACCGGCGCTTCCAAATATTCTTTAGCCATTATTAATTATTAGGTTAAACCCGCAGTTTCCGGATATCCGCACATGATGTTCAGGCTCTGGACGGCTTGTCCTGACGCGCCTTTCAAAATGTTGTCTTCCGCGCTGAAGATCAGGAGCCGACCGGTGCGCGCATCCAGTCGCCAGGCAATCTCTATATAATTGGTGCCCACCACATTTTTGGTGTCTGGCATGGATTTGCCTTCGAGAATGCGGACAAAGGGTTCGGTGTCGTAGGCTTTGTGAAAGGCCGCGGCAATCTGGTCATTTAACAAATTTAGATCCGCAGCAGTGCTGAAATGAACCTCCGGCGCGCAATAGAGAGTGGTTAATATCCCTCGATTTACCGGGATGAGATGAGGAGTGAACTGGATGGTCACATCCAGCCCAGCTGCCAATGAAAGTTCCTGCTCTATTTCCGAAAGGTGGCGGTGTTTGGGGACCCCGTAAGGCCTAACGCTTTCGTTACACTCGGCGAAAAGATAATCGATTTCCGCTTTGCGCCCGGCACCGCTGACCCCGCTCATGGAATCGGCAATGATGCCGGTATGTTTGATGATTTTGGCGGAAAGCAACGGTAATAGCGGCAAGAGAATACTGGTGGGGTAACAGCCGGGGGAGGCCACCAGGGTGGCGTTGGCAATGGCACTGCGATAAACTTCAGGCAACCCATAGACCGATTTTACCAGCAGGTCCGGGGCGGGATGTTCGTGCGCATAAAATTCCTTGTAAACGGCGGCACTCTTTAATCGGAAATCAGCGCTGAGATCGATGACCTGGCAACCCAGGTCCAAAAGTGGAATGGCGAATTCGGCTGCAACACCATGAGGCAAAGCCAGGAATATGATTTGGGAGTTTTTCGCCAGCACCTCGATTTGCGGTTCCGAAAAACGAACTGTTTTGGCGAGAGGATGGCTGGCAAATTTGGGAAAAACCTGGGCGATGGTTTGCCCGGCGTGCTGACGGGAGGTGACCATGGTCAAATCCGCAAAAGGATGAGAAAGAAGAATTCGAACCAGTTCCTCTCCAGAATAACCTGAAGCACCGACAATCCCGACCTGAACGCGTTTACTCATTTTCTGTTGAAACCACAATGCGTTGAGGCTCATTAAACTTCAAGCACAGGGTTTTTTGGGAGGCAAGGGTGGGATTGAGAAACCGAAAGTTGGGTAGATTTGAAAACAACCACCAAAGCTTCGAGCCAACCGCAGAAAAAAACGCACCTGGAATCGTATCTATCGCGGTTGTGAACTCGGCGGGTGCTGGCGTTGAACAACAAAAAACCCCGCTGGAGACCAGCGGGGTTGAAGTGAAAAAGTTCGATTAACGTTTGCTGAATTGGAAACGTTTGCGTGCGCCGGGTTGACCGTATTTTTTGCGTTCCTTCATGCGGGAATCGCGGGTTAACATTCCTTCAGCCTTCAAAGTGGGACGATAATTGACGTCCGCTTCAAGAAGAGCGCGGGAAATACCGTGGCGAACGGCGCCAGCCTGGCCAGTTGGGCCGCCACCGATGACGTTGACACGAATGTCAAACTTGGTGGTGCTGTCAGTGATTTTCAGCGGGGAGAGAACGTAGTTACGGAGCGTGTCAGTCAGAAAATAATTTTCGTAAGGACGACCGTTAACGGTGATTTTGCCGGAGCCAACAGCAATGCGAACGCGGGCAATGGCGGTCTTGCGGCGGCCTGTACCAAGAAATTCCTGAGTTTTAGAATCAACCATAAACAAAATTATTTAGAAGGGGCGAGTGTCGCAGGCTGTTGAGCGGAATGGGGATGCTCACCGCCTTTATAGACTTTTAGCTTGGTCATCAGGACCCGACCGAGACGATTCTTTGGCACCATGCCCCGGACGGCGTGAGTAATCAAGCGTCCAGCATCTTTGGCGCGCACCTGGGCTACGGAGGTGAACTTTTCGCCACCTTTCCAGCCAGAGTAGCTCATGAAATATTTATCGGTTTCTTTTTTGCCGGTCAAACGCACTTTATCCGCGTTAATAACGACAACGAAGTCACCTGCATCAAGATGTGCAGTGTAAACCGGTTTGTTTTTTCCGCGCAGGATGTCCGCAACCTGAACAGCAAGACGACCAAGGATGGCACCATCAGCATCGATCACGTGCCATTTACGTTGGTCTAAATTTACTTTGGGCAAATACGTTTTCATCTAAAACCTTAATAAGGAGGGAAGAAAGTAGCAAATGGACAACCAGAGTCAATAGGCATTTCAACCGTTTTTGAACTTTTATTTCTCATGTTCCAAGACCTTTTCGACCTCAAAATCAGGGTCCTTTACCTCCCCGTTTTTGGTCAGTTCCGCGAGCCGCTTTTCCAAGGCGTCCACCCGCTTCAATAAATCCGGAAGTCGTTGTGTGGCAAAGAATTGCCTCTTAGCTTGGCGATCTGGAACCGCCGGTGATCCAAGTACCTTTTCACCTGCTTCTATATCATTGGAAACGCCCGACTGACCGGCAATTACAGCGCGATCACCAATGCTCAGGTGCCCTGCGATTCCTGCCTGGCCGGCGATGGTAACGTAGTTGCCGAGCTTACTGCTGCCCGCAATTCCAGACTGGGCGATGAGTAGATTGTGCTCACCCACAAGAACATTATGAGCCACTTGAACCAAATTATCGATTTTTGTTCCTTTGCCGATAATGGTGGGCCCGAGGGCGCCGCGGTCAATCGTGACATTAGCGCCAATTTCAACATCATCACCGACAAAAACGATCCCCACCTGAGGCACTTTGCGATGAAAACTTTTGTCAAAGACGTACCCATAACCGTCCGAACCCACCACCGCTCCGCAATGAATTCGTACCCGCTTCCCTATCTGGCTGCGGGGATAGACACTGACGTTTGGAAAAAACCTGGAATCCTCACCAACAACAGCATCAACACCGATTGAAATGTGGCTTTGCAGGACTACGCGTGCGCCTATTTGGGCGCCTGCCTCCACGGCGCAAAAAGGGCCGATGTGAGCAGTGGCATCCACCTTCGCTGTGGGGTGAATCACTGCCGAAGGATGAATACCCGCGAGAAATTCAGGCTCTGGAAAGAAGAGCGGCAGAGCCCGGGCATAACCAATGCGGGCACTCGCGACTTTGATCAATGTTTTGGAACCTTCCAGGGCTCCGCAGCGATCATCCACAATAATGGCGCTTGCCGCGCTTTGCAGGCATGCCTGGAAGAACCGCTCGTTCTGGGCGAAGGTAAGATCACCCTCGATGGCATTTTTGGCTTCGGCCACGCGCTGAAGAATCAGAGTGGAATCCCCAATCACAGTTCCCTGGATTTGGGCGGCGAGGTCTGCGGCTGAAATCGGCATTTTAAATTCCGCGTTCGTTAATGATGGCGTTGGCTTCTCCCATGACAATCACACGAGGCTGCCAATTGGCGGCCTGCGCCTCATCAGCCACCGTATAACCCATGATGGTCAATCGATCACCGGGCTTTCCCAGATGGGCTGCTGCCCCATTGAGAATGATACATTTCGAGCCTCTTTCCCCGGGAATGAGATAAGTTTCAAAGCGATTCCCATTAGCCATATTGCTGGCTAGAATCTTCTCATAGGGATAAAATCCAACCTTATCCATGAAGTCGCGATCGACCGTCATCGACCCTTCATAATTGACGTTGGACTCGGTGATGATGGCACGATGAATCTTGGATTTTAGCAAATGGATCTGCATACAACTCAAGTCACTCGTTGACTTGAAAAACTCCGATCATTATAAAGTGCGCGTTACCTCGATTACAATCTCTACTTTAACATATGTCTAAAACATTGCGTGTCGGAATGATTGGCTACCGGTTTATGGGGAAAGCCCATTCGAACGCCTGGCGCCAGGCTCCCCGTTTTTTCGACCTCAAGGCCAACGTCGAAATGCATACCATCTGCGGTCGCGACCCTAAAGGAGTCGAAGCAGCCCGCGCGCAACTGGGCTGGATAAATGCTTCCACTGACTGGAAAGCAGTCCTCGCCAACCCTGAAATCGACATCGTCGACATCAACACCCCAAACGAGTCCCACGCGGAAATCGCCATTGCCGCCGCGAAAGCGGGCAAACATGTCCTTTGCGAAAAGCCACTCGCTCTCAACGTCGCCCAATGCAAGGAAATGTTGGACGCTGTCAAAAAAGCGAAAGTGGTCCACATGGTTTGTCACAACTATCGCCGAATTCCCGCGATAGCCCTGGCCAAAAAGATGATTGAAGAAGGGGCTCTGGGCGAAATTTATCATTATCGCGCCCGCTATGCTCAGGATTGGATCGTGGACCCTGAATTCCCGCTCGTCTGGCGTTTGCAAAAAGGGGTCAGCGGCAGTGGAACTCACGGAGACATTCAGGCGCACATCATCGACCTGGGCCGTTACCTCGTGGGCGAATTCAAAGAAGTTTGCGGTATGCTGCATACCTTCATCAAGGAACGCCCGCTCGTGGATGATTCTGGAAAAGGTCAGGGGCTGGGCGGCAAAGGCGGCAAGAAAATGGGTAAAGTGACGGTGGATGATGCTTCGCTGATGATTGGCCGTTTCGCCAATGGAGCGCTGGCCAATCTGGAAGCAACCCGTTTCGCGCTAGGCAGGAAAAATCACATCACCCTGGAAATTAATGGTTCCAAAGGGTCCCTCTATTTTGACTTCGAGGACATGAATCGTCTCAAATATTTTGACAATGCCGCCCCTCAGGACCGCCAGGGCTTTACCGACATCCTCGTGACCCAGGGCGGCGGGGTTCATCCTTTTGTCGGCAATTGGTGGCCACCAGGCCACATCATAGGCTACGAGCACACATTCGTGCACACCATCGCAGATTTCGTAAACGCGGTGGTGGATGGCAAATCAGTTCAACCTACTTTCGAAGATGGCATGAAGAACGAGCGCGTGTTGGAAGCGGTGGAAGAATCCGCCAAAACCCGCCAGTGGGTGAAGGTCTAGCCAGCGTTCCCTGGGCATTTGCAAGGCCGGTTTCCATGAGGAAATCGGCCTTTTTAATTGCTGAAGTTACAATTCCTTCACACTTTCCGGGATAGCGCCGCAGACTCTTGTTGTTTAGACTATTCCCTCATGACGCACAGTGACACACGCCGCCCTTCCTTCTTCTGGCAAGGTGTCCTGATTCTTTGCCCGGCGCTTGCCCTCGCCTGCTTCGTCCTGTTCGCACTCTATCGCGAATCGCGGTTTTCCCAACAGCAGCTAACCATGGACGGAAGTCGTGTAGCGGAACGCTTTACCGCCAAGTTCAATTCCACCGTGGAGTCCAACCTCACTCTCTTGCTCCACTTTCAGAATCAACCCTTACTGGACCCAGCCCAGGACCTGATTTCGGTTTTACAGAATGGCGATGTCGCCTGCTTCACGGGGGTAATAGATTCTTCGAATCAACTGGTTTATCCGCCCCCTTCCATCGCTGCCGAACAATACGAGTTTCCAGTAGATGATATCAATCGCACTCAATTGGCGCTTTACGATGATTATTCCAACTTTGTCCTGGCAAATGGAACGAACTCCGAAACTCAATATCAGGCGTTGATGAGCAGCGGGGTCACGGAACCGTGGCTGAGCAACGCCAAATATCAGCACTCCGTGGCTCTCTCCCGCGAAGGCGATCTTGAGCGGGCTGGAGTCGATTGGATGGAGATCATACGCAATCGCCCCCCCATACCGACCCGATCCGGCTGGCCATTACAAGTCTTTGCCGCCATCCAGGTGCTTCGATTTCATTTGGTCCAACCCGAAAAAGAAGAGGCTTTAAATCGAGCCTGCAGCCTGGCGATTTATTCCGGCATGGAAGACGCTGGTTACATATTAGGCAAGTTGGGTAGCTATGCAGGAACCAACTCGAATAGTTCCAACACCAAAATGAAGGCGATACTTGCGGGCTGGGAATCGGTGAGGAAAACGCACGAGAGAGTTCGGAGCGCATTCGCTGCGTTGCCTGCCCTTGCGAATTCGCCCATGGAAATCATTGAAAATGATTCAAGCCGGGTTTTAGTCTGGGCTCACAAACTTGATAACAGGACCGCAATTCTTATCCAGGACCATGATTGCCTCGCGGGAACAGCAAAAAAAACTGCGGCGGAAACGGAACTTCCCCAGCATTTGGGCCTTCGGCTCGTTCACGCGGAAAACACTTTCTGGAGTTCATTTTCACCTGCCTCTCTCGATGAACTGCTCACCACATCGCCCGGTCCAGGAAATTTGCAGGTTGCCACTTTTTTGATTGATCCCGGGTACCGTTTGAGGCTGCTCAAAAAGAGACTGCTGATCATTCTCGGGCTGTGCGTGGCTGAAGCCGTCATTTTGATTGGTTTCATCGCCTCCTGGAAAGCGTTTCAAAAGCAGCGCCAGATTTCCGAGATGCGTTCCAATTTCGTCTCCAGCGTGTCGCACGAGCTTCGTGCCCCCATTGCCTCGCTGCGCCTTATGGCAGAGGAACTCGCCCTTGACGATTCATCCACTTCATCCCGCAGCCACCAATATCATTCGCTCATGACCCGCGAATGCCAGCGGCTCTCCCGCCTGATCGAGAATGTCCTTAATTTCTCGCGCCAGGATTCCGGGAAGCAGACTTATCATTTTGAGCAGAAGAACCTGAACACCGTCGTCACCTCCGCGACAAGCATCCTAGAGCCCACAGCGGCCCTCGCCCAACTCCATATTCAGTACCGACTGGATGCAACCCGGTTTCCAGCCGCCGACAGTTCGGCATTCACCCAGGTGGTCATTAACCTGGTTGAAAATGCCATTAAACATTCTCCACCCGGAAAAATCATCGAGTTGATAACCATCTCCAACGAGAACGAATTCGTTTTCTCGGTCATCGATCACGGATCAGGAATACCTATTGAAGAACAGGATAGAATATTTGAACAGTTTTACCGGCCAGGCTCCGAGATGAGGCGCGAAACGCAAGGAGTGGGCCTGGGTCTTGCCATCGTCGAGAACATTTGTGCCGCGCACGGTGCGAAAATTCGTTTGAAAAGCAAACCCGGTGAAGGGAGCACATTTTCCATTCATTTTCTACTGGACCACCAAAAGGAACACTCATGAACAACACTTTCACTGCGCCCAAGATTACGCACGGGGCCAGGATTCTGATCATTGAAGACGAAATGCCAATGCGCACCGTTCTGGGCGATGCGCTTACCCGCCAGGGATATCGAGTCCTGGTTGCTGCGGATGGATCACAGGGCCTCGAGATGTCACTCGCGGAGCAGCCTGATCTTGTGGTGCTTGACGTCATGATGCCGAAGCTCGATGGCTTCGAAGTATGCCGTGAATTACGGCGAATGAAGTTCAAAAAACCGATTCTGCTTCTCACCGCAAAAAGCGAGATTCAGGATCGGGTCAAAGGACTCGATTCCGGCGGGGACGACTATTTGCCCAAACCGTTTAGCCGGGAAGAACTTCTGGCCAGGATTCGGGCGCTGCTGCGACGGGGCGAGCGGGAGCACCAGGCGCAGGCCGTGGTGCTATGCGGCCCAGTGCGGATAGATCTCGGCGCCAGCAAGGTTTTTCGCGGGAATGATGAAGTGATGCTCACGGCAAAAGAATTTGGGATGCTCCGGCTTATGGCCGAGATTCCAGGCCAGATCATTAGTCGCGACCAGTTCCTCGATATCGTTTGGGGATATTCCGTTTTTCCCAGCACACGCACAGTCGACAAACATATCGTCACCCTGCGGACCAAATTAGGGGACGATGCAGAACAGCCCAGGTTAATCAAAACGGTTCATGGACGAGGCTATCTCCTGGAAGTTTCACCCGTCGTTTAAAAAGTTACACAAAGGGAACAACCGGTTTGAGAGGGTTTGCCAGTCTCTAAACATGAAAGAGAATCCTATGAAAAAATTAATACTACTCGGAGGCACCTGCCTCCTCGCAGTGCGTGCCATAGCTCAGGATGATTCGCGTCCGCCACTTCCCCCGGCAGCAGTAGCTCGGCCAACACCGGGGGTACCCGAGGCCGTGCCCGGCTCTCGACCGAACTCCCGCCCCGGCCAGCGCCTCGCACGCCCAGCTCCTCCAGGTGAATTCGAAGATGGCATCATTGAGGAACAGGGAAATCTGAACCCGGAGGCAGCAGCCAAAATTTACGATTCCGCGATCCGCAATTTCGATCGCGAGAAACAAAAAATGGGACGCGCTCTCCTTGCGGCAGCGGAAGCCCATCGCAAGCTGGGACACGTTGATATTGCCGACAAGTATTTTGAACGCCTAAAAACGGAATATCCTGACCTGGCGGAAAAATTCCAGCGCGGAGAGGCGGCTTCCGGGGGCGCCGATGGCGCGCTCGATTACAAGCCTCGTCCAGAAAAACGCTTAACCAAATTGGATAAACTCGAAAAGCCGGAGAAGCGTGAACGCCCGGAAAAGGTCGAACAGCAACAAATCGAACAAGCGCTTACTGCCGTGGACAAAGCCATGAAATCGCAGGAAGTCTCCAACAATATCGACCTTAAGCCAGTCTTCGACATCGTTAACAAGACTCTGAAGGAAGTAGACAGACAGCTATCGATTAATCTTCAGGGCAAATCCGAAGATCTCGCCAGAGCGGAGAAGCAACTTGCCGAAAACGGCCAATCGATAAAAGTAAATGATGAGAAACGAGCCATGAAGTCCCAGCTCCTGGCAAAGATGATGTCCGATGATCGCAGCCAGGACATGAAGGCAAATGAAATGGTGGCCAGGGAGCAAATGGACATGGCAAGGAGCCAACTTCGCGAAGCGCAAAGGCAAATCCAATCATTACGAGTCATGAAGGATTCACTTGGCGGGCCAGTGGAGGCTCTTCCCAAGCCCATCTCCGATGACCCTCGCTACAAAGAACTCAAGAAATCTTACGAAACGCTAATTCTTTCCATGGCTGATACTTCGGCTCAGGTCGCCACCAACGCGGTTCCCCTCGTTGTCGAAAAAATGAGAGTTTGGGTCGATAAAATCTTCATTCCTGAATTACAGTCCGCTCTCATGAAAGCCGAACGTGAAGTGCAGCAGGCTAAACAGGAACTCGATCAGGCAAACGATGAATTATCGAAAACCCGGCAACTGGAAAAGAAATTGCAGGACGAAGAGCGCGCCAGTCAAAACCGCGCTTTTTAGGGCGGAGAGCAATTTAATCCAAGTTTAAACAATAAAGGACGCCGACTTCCCGGCGTCCTTTTTTTGTTAATCGTAATCTTAGATATAGGGGGTTTTGCCAGGCATCGCCACTTCAGGGAATGGCAGTGACATGGTCATATCAAACTTTTCAGGTCCAAGCTTTTCCTGGGAGTTCATCACCATATCCCAAGTGATTTCCTGGCCTGTATACCCAGCCATGCGACCCATGATCGCCATAGCTGTGCTCTGCACCATGAAATCACCATCGTTAATCGGTTTTCCTTTGCGAATCGAGGCGAATAACTCGTTATGCTCTATCTGATACATGTTCGGTTTTTCACCGGTATATTTCCAATTGAGCTCGCCTTTGGTGAATGGCGCTCCCGAGAAACCCAGGATTCGGCAGGTTCCCTTGGTCCCCCAAATGGTGTCAGTGTTGTCTCCCTTGGTGTTGGGCTGTTGACGGCAAAACAGGAACCCTTTCACTTCATTCGGATAATCGTACACGATCGAAAAGTGATCAAACACGTGCCCGTAATCCTTTGAAATTCTAACCTGGCGGCCTCCATGACCCACGGCCTTGATCGGGGGCACATTCTTCATGGCCCAATTCATCTTATCGATATTATGAACTGCCTGTTCGACGATATGATCACCGGAAAGCCAGGTGAAATACATCCAGTTGCGAAGCTGGAACTCGGCATCGGTCCACCCGTCCTGACGTGGGAAATTCTTGAGAGTGCCGGTGTTGTATGTGCCGTAGTAGGACTGGATATCTCCAATCGCTCCTTCGTGTACTTTCTCCATTGCGGCACGTTCGGGCAGGCTGTAGCGCCAGCAAAAACCAGACATCAGCGCCGTTCCTTGCTTTTTAGCGGCAGCTACCGATTCGTAAACTGATCGAAGCCCAGGACCGTCCACCGCCATCGGTTTTTCACAAAAGACATGTTTTCCGGCTGCCACCGCCGCTTTCAAATGAGTGGGTCGAAATCCAGGAGGAGTGGCGAGCAGGACCACGTCGCAGCCGCTGGCCAGGAGTTTCTGGTATGCATCTAGTCCAATGAACGTAGTCTCGGGAGTCACTTTGACTTTATCCGCGATTTCCTTGTCGGCTTTCAATGCGTTGAGACTCACATTTACATGGTCAGGAAACATATCCGCAACCGCGTGTAGTGAAACATAAGCATCCGCGTGGAGCGCCTGCGAAGCTGCGCCGGTTCCGCGACCGCCGCAGCCAATCAGCCCAATTTTGATCGGCTCATTATTCTCCGCTGCTCGAGCCGAAGTTAAAATGTAGGGTGCTGCCAGGGCTGCGCCAGTGATTAAGCTGGAGGACTTGATAAAGTCTCTCCGGGAAGTGGGATTTGAAGTGTTCGACATAATCGTATGGAGTCTGACGTTTAAACTGTCGGGTTTATGCAAAATAGGGAATAAAAATTTTCATTTTTGGTGCACAACGACAAAGGAACTCCCTATGGCAGTAATAATCGTGAAGACACGAAAACCACAAATCGCAACTGTGAAGAATCGTTCCACGACGATGTAGGAAGGCTCACTTGCTCTATGCCAGCATTTCTTTGATCACTTCGCCACTGTTTATCGTGGCGCGTTCGTCTCGTCCGTTATGCAAAAAAGTCAGTTTTTCGTGATCCAGTCCCATCAGATGAAGAATGGTCGCATGCAAATCGTGAACGTGTGCTTTGTTTTCCACCGCTCTTAGTCCTATCTCATCAGTCGTGCCAACCACCGTTCCGGGTTTGGATCCTCCTCCCGCCATCCACATGGTGAAGCCCCATGGATTATGGTCGCGGCCCTTCCCTTTTTCGTTGAATGGAGTGCGACCAAACTCACCGCCCCACACCACCAGGGTTTGATCCAGCAGCCCGCGCGCTTTTAAATCGGTGAGTA
>JAQGOY010000162.1 GCA_028293375.1 Verrucomicrobiales bacterium
TGATCGTGCAATCGGATCTCAAGGAAAACCGGCAGACGTGGGAGCGCGCAGAAAAAGGATACATCGTAATGGGCAACACCGTGGAACTCGTGCTGATCAATGCCTTGGGTGGCTCACGGCAGGGTGACAATTTAATTCCAAATTCGTTGTCCGAAGTCTCGTTTCCATTAGGCAATATCAGCAGTTCCGGGGCCGAAACCCGCGTTAGTGATATGAGCTTTCGTCAATTGATGGACCAGCTTAAAAAAATCGAGGACAAAAGTCGATTTGCTTTCCGCGCAGGAGGGGCAGACTCGGAAGAACTCAAAGCCCAGGTCAAAGAACTGGCCCGTTTCGAGAAAGAAATGGCACTGCCTATCCGGGTTCAACTGCATCGACAAATTTCATTTTCCTTTGCCTGTTTTGGATTCACGTTGATTGGAATACCGCTGGCCATCCAAACCCAGCGTCGCGAAACCAGTATTGGAATGGCCATCTCTCTCGTACTGGTCCTGGTTTATTACAGTTTCATTATTTTAGGTCAATCACTTGAAACCCGCGCTGATTTCCAGCCCCACCTCATCGTCTGGCTTCCCAACTTTATTTTTCAGGGCGTAGGTGGTTTTCTTTTGTTCAGGGCAAATAAGCGGGGATAGGCTTTGAACAGGAAATCGTTCGTTTCCCCATTGACTGACCTCGAACAATAAGGTGGAGTTTTCTCATGAAACCAATTCGTCCTTTTTCCAGGGAATTCCTTTCCCTTTATCCAGCGCTCCTCGCTTCTTTGTTAGTTTTTAATGGTTGTCAAACGTCCGACACCACCGCCGCCAAATCGAATGAGACCAGCGCCGCCGCGAATCAAGGGGCGGTAAGCCTTCCGAACGTATTTTCACATAACATGGTCTTGCAGATGGGCACTTCCACGCCGATTTGGGGTTGGGGAACGGATGGCGATACGGTGACCGTGATTTTCAGGGGCCAGAAAAAAACCGCAAAAGTCAAAGGCGGGGAGTGGCAGGTCCATTTCAATAATTTGAAACCGGGAGGTCCCGATGATCTTACCGTCTCGAGCCAAAACACCGTGACTTACACCAACGTGCTGGTGGGCGAAGTGTGGATAGCCAGCGGGCAATCAAACATGGAACTGGCTCTGAGGGATAGTTTTGAAGCGGCGAAGGACATAGCCAGTTCCGAAAATAACCAGATTCGTCTTTTGACCGTTCCTAAACTGAAACTGACCTCTCCCACCAACAACATGAACGGTCACTGGGAGTTGTGCAATCCCACCACAGTGCCTCGATTCAGCGCCGTCGCCTATTATTTCGGCAGGGACTTGCAGAAACATCGTGGGGTCCCCGTTGGATTGATTCATACCTCCTGGGGTGGATCCCCGGCCGAAGTGTGGATCAGGGAAGAGGTCATGGCAGCCAATCCTGCTTACAAGTCAGCCATACTCGACCCCATGCCGGCCAAATTGGAGAATTACCAGAAGGATCGGGCTGCCTGGGAAAAAGATTCGGCTGATGCAAAAAAAGAAAACAAACCTTTTACTCGCCGCGCCCCAAACATGGATTGGCGGCCGGCTGAGCTTTATAACGGCATGATTGCCCCCATCGTTCCTTATGGAATCCAGGGAGCCATCTGGTATCAGGGGGAATCGAATGCGGGTCGGGCCGAACAATATCGCACATTGTTCGCAGATATGATCCAAAACTGGAGGCACGACTGGCACCAGGGAGATTTCACCTTCCTGGAAGTGCAACTGGCGCCTTTTATGAAGATCAAAACTGAACCGGGCGAAAGTACCTGGGCAGAGCTTCGCGAAGCCCAACTCCTGGCTACCAAGAATCTTCCCAACGTTGGAATGGCAGTCATTACCGATGTAGGTGAAGAAAACGATATCCATCCCAAGAAAAAGCAACCGGTGGGCGAACGTCTTTCTGCTGCGGCACGGGCCATTGCTTATCATGAGAATATCGAGTTTGCCGGACCGCTCTATAAGAACATGAAAACAGAGGGGGCCAACGCCATCCTGACTTTTAGCCATGTTGGAAAGGGCCTGGAAACGGACGGAAGTCAGCTCAAAGGTTTCACGATTTGCGGACCCGACCATAAATTTGTGAACGCCACAGCAACCATCAATGGAGATAAAGTGGTGGTAAACAGTCCTTCCGTAAGTCAGCCGGTTGCAGTTCGATATGGATGGGCTGATTACCCTGTGGTCAACCTTTGGAACAAAGACGGGTTTCCTGCGACACCATTCCGCACTGATGATTTCCCGATGATCACCGCCGGGAAGAAGTAATGCCTTTCGGCCCCAGTGACCGGCCCGCAAATGGCCCTAGACGAGAAAAAGCCCCCTGAAAAAGGGGGCTTTTTGCATAAATGGATTGCTTAGCGCTCCGATTTTATGCAGAAGGAAAGAGACGACCTTTCGAGACTGCTTTGGGTGAAACGCTTTTTCCCACATTAGCGCTCCACGCAGCCTTCCATTTCGAAAGGTCGTAAATGTTTTGAATGTTCGGCCATGCTGGATTTAATCCATCGCTTTGGCCTTTGTCACAATCCACAAGAACCTGAGGCGACTGGTTCCTCACTTGGATCGTTGGATAAAATATGCCGGACTCAACATGCATCACTGACAACTTGTTCATGCTGCTTTTCTGATTAAAATGCAAATTAAGGATAGGCACTCATGAAGCAATGCGCAGAAAAAAGAACCAAACCGCCAAAAAAAGAATATTTTTTAAAAATCTTAATTTTAACTTAATCTTTCTCCTTTTGGAGGGACCAGAAAGTAGTGGGAAGATTTGGTTAACCTTCACCCGCCACCGACTATTTATTCGTAACGGAGGGCTTCGATCGGGTCCAGTTGAGAGGCTTTGCGGGCAGGATAAAATCCGAAGAAGACGCCAATAAAGGCGCTCACACCGAAAGCGATGATCACTGAGTCCGAAGAGACCAGTGTGGGCAGTTCCAAGTACTTTTTGACCAGGGCAGAAAGCCCAAATCCACAGCCGATGCCGAGAACTCCCCCGACCAGACTGAGAATAATAGCTTCAATCAGGAATTGTAGGAGAACATCATTTCCGCGGGCGCCAACCGCCATGCGGACTCCGATTTCCCGGGTTCTTTCCGTCACGCTGACCAGCATAATGTTCATAATACCGATTCCTCCCACTACGAGGGAAACGCTGGCAAATGATCCCAAAAGAAAACTCATCACCTTCGAAGTCTGGGTTGCGGCCTCCGTGATTTCCTGCTGGGTGCGAACAATAAAATCATCGTCGCGTCCCTCCAGAATTTTATGTTTCTGACGCAGCAGGTCGGCGATTTCCTTTTGGACTGCTGGGACCAGGCTTGCGTTCGCAGCCTGAACGTTGAAAGAGCGAAAACTGGTGGCCTGGGTTAAGCGGACCATGGCGCTGGTATAGGGAACGAGCACGATGTCGTCCTGGTCTGACCCGTTCATTGACATTCCTTTTTTGGCGAGTACTCCGACGACAATGAAAGGCGAAGTCTTGATTCGAATGATTTTACCAACGGGATCTTCTTCGCTAAACAAAGTAGTCGCCGTCGTCTGGCCAATCAGCGCCACCTTGTTCGCGTTTTTCACATCGGTCTCTGTAAAATTAGCGCCGTTGTCGATGTTCCACGCCCGAATACCCGCGTAATCTTCTCCAACACCAATGACCTGGGTCTGGATGTTGGCGCTGCCGGCAGCTATCTGAGCGCCGCTTCGCACTTCCGGACTTACGCCGCTGATTCCAGAAACTTCTTTGCGCAAACCTTCGTAATCTTCCTTGCTTAGAGTGCCCGCGCTGCCGAAACCCATGCTCACACCACCGCGACTGTTATTTCCGGATAGAACGAGAATCACGTTTTGTCCCAGCGAGGCGATCTGCTCTTCTATGCGCGACTTGGCGCCGTTTCCAATGGCTACTCCGCCAATGACTGCGCCGACTCCAAAGATGATCCCCAGCGTGGTTAGAAGAGTGCGCATCGTGTTTCTTTGCAACGCACGAACCGCAATTTTTACGGGAGTTAACGAAATCATGATGAGGCTAGTTTTATAGCTTGCTGTTCTTCTTTAAGACGAATCAATTCTGTTGTGGCATCCAGCCTGTTCTTCACCGGCTCATCCGTCACAATCCGCCCGTCTCGCATAACCACTGTCCGAAGCGTGTAATTCGCAATGTCGAGTTCGTGTGTAACCATGACAATGGTCATCCCTTTGCGGTTCAGCTCCTGAAAAATGTTCATGATCTCGATGCTCGTTTGGCTGTCAAGATTTCCGGTCGGTTCGTCCGCCAGGAGAAGCGCGGGTCGATTCACCAGGGCGCGAGCTATCGCCACGCGTTGTTGCTGACCGCCCGAGAGCTGGCTCGGATGGTGATCGTAACGTTGTCCCAGCCCCACCATTTCGAGTGATTGTTGAGCACGCTCGCGTTGGTCGAAACCCGAAATTTTCTTGCGGGCATAGAGCAGGGGAAGCTCTACGTTCTCAACTGCACTCGTCCTGGAAAGAAGGTTAAAACCCTGGAAGACGAATCCTATCTTGGAGTTGCGCAGGTCCGCCAATTCATCGCGGTCCAGCCCACCCACATTGACTCCATCCAGCAAATAGGTTCCCGAAGTCGGGCGATCCAGGCACCCAATGCTGTTCATCATCGTCGATTTACCGGAACCGCTGGCGCCCATAATGGCCACAAATTCGCCGGGTTCAATCGTCAGGTTCACGCCTTTGACGGCTTGGACCTCCACCTCACCGGTGAAGTAGGTTTTGGTAAACTTTTCGAGCTTAACAACAGGATGCATAACCGTTTGAGCCATTATACCGATTAACGACCAGGACCACGACCGCCGCCAAACGGATTGCCGCCCCCGCCGCCAAACCCACCACCCGGACGGGCTGCGTTTAATTCGGGCTGAGGGTTGTTGACGCCAGTAACAATCACGTCGCCTTCCTTCAAACCATCCACTACTTCGGTGGAAGTTCCATCACTGATCCCGACTTTGATCGGGATTGGTTTAAGAGTGCTCTTTTCTTTGCCGTTTACTGTTTCTTTGGTCAAAATGTAGATAGTCCTTGTTACCGGACCGTCAGGACGATTCCCACCGCCCCCACGACCGCCAGCGCCTCCCCCGAAACGAGCACGCATCGCCTCACGCTGCTCAGGAGTCATGTTCTGCATTCTCTGGCGCATTTCTTCACGGCTGGGGGTGGCCCCTTCACCTGCGGGGGCGCCTGAAGCGGCATCGTTTGTTTTTGGAACGCTGGCCACAGCGTTGGTCCCTTTGGCCTTTGCCGAATTCGTCGAACCTTTTGGCAAAGCGCCTTCAGGTGGGCGAAATCGCAGTGCGGAGTTTGGGATTTTGAGAGTATCGCCTTTTTGCGCCGTAATGATCGAAGTATTCGCGGTCATCCCTGGACGAAGCTTCAAATCGGCATTATTTACTTCGATTACCGAAGTGTAATTCACCACATTCTGGTTGGTAATGGGTGCAAAGCGGACTTGGGTCACGTCACCCCGAAAAGTGCGGCCAGGGAAAGCATCGACCGTAAAATTTGCTTTTTGCCCTTCCAGTACCCCTCCGACATCTGCCTCGGAAATCAAAGCTTCGATGCGCATCTTATGAAGGTCGTTGGCAATGGTGAAGAGTGTTGGCGCATTTAAACTGGCAGCCACCGTTTGGCCTACATCTACAACACGAGAAATCACAATGCCGTCAATGGGTGCGAAAATAGTGCATCTTTCCAAGTCCACCTGGCTTTTTCTCAGGGACGCATTTCTCGTCTTCACCACCGCTTCAGCCTGGTGTAAATCGACCAATGCTTTGTCGTAGTCGGCTTGCGAGATAAGCTGAGCCGCGCGAAGGTCTTTGGCGCGAGTGAAATTCAGTTGGGTAAGCTCCAGCCCGGCAGCGGAGTTTGCCAGTTCCGCCTCGGCCTGGGTAATGTTTTGCTGATAGGTCGAGGGATCTATCTGAGCTATCAATTGGCCGTTGGTGACCACCGAGTTAAAATCGACTTTGATATCGGTAATGATCCCTGAAACCTGGCTTCCCACAGTCACGGTTTTCACTGCGTTGATCGATCCGTTGGCCGTCACCGTTTGAATCACTTCACCCCGGGTCACTGGTGCAGTGCGATAATCAAGTGCAGTATCTTTCGAATTCTTTTGATAATACCACCAACCGCCATACCCGCCCCCTCCCACGACAAGTAGAAATAAAATCCATTTCCAGGCACTGCTCTTTTTCTTCGGATTCATAGGCTAAAATGTGGGTCTGATAGTCTTTTTAACAGGAGTTGTCGGATGCTCAAGAGTCCGTTGTCAGTCAGAAAGTTACAACGACTCTTGCACCCGGCCATTACTAATCAAGCTTTCATTGCTTGTCCGTAAATCTATGCGTCAACCGAAGGCTCTTCCCGCCAATCATTTGCGAAAACAGGTAATAGCGCTCGATTGGACGTTGAGAACAGTCGGAACCTCCAAATATTCTTTTTCACTTTTGCACATCGCTCCGTCGGGGCTTTGCAATAATCGGGTGTGATTGGGCAATGGGAGTCTGACGCGCTTTTCTCCATCAGTGACTGGTCTGTCGCGACCCGGTTCGGAGCTTGAGCTGTACGTTTTTGCCTTGCTCGAAAAGGCTGAACTTGGGATGAGTTAGTGATGTTCCCCCGCTTTCGAGTCTTGTCTCTTGTTTTCGGTATTTCAATATTGTCTGCCGTTTCTTATGCGGCCGATGCTGCAACCCAAAAACTTCTTTATGTAGCCGAGCCCGGCATTCGGGATTTGCTGGAATACGGCGGGCATGGATTGGTGGTGTTTGACATGGATCACAACCATCGATTTGTGAAACGCATTCCGCTCGCGGGACTCGATCCCAAGGGGAAGCCCCTTAATGTCAAAGGGGTGGTCGCGAACAAAGCCACTCACCGAATTTATGTGACCACCACGAAGACGCTCACCTGCCTGGATTTGCTCACCGAAAAAATTCTTTGGGAAAAGCCTTACGATGGAGGATGTGACCGGCCCGGATTGTCTCCAGATGGAAAGGTGATGTATTTGCCATCACTGGAAGGTGGGCACTGGCATGTGGTCGATGCCATGACGGGGGATATCATCAAACGGATAGAAACTGGCGCAGGCGCGCATAATACGATTTACGGTCTTTCCGGGAAACATGCTTACCTGGCGGGATTGAAGTCTCCCCTTTTGCGGGTGACGGATACGAAGGACCACACCATCAGCAAAGAAGTTGGACCTTTCGGAAATGTGGTAAGGCCTTTCACGATTAATGGGGCGGAGACTCTTTGTTTTGTAAATGTCAACGACCTGCTCGGTTTCGAGGTGGGTGATCTTCAAACCGGGAAAAAGCTTTATCGCGTGGAAGTGACCGGTTTCGAAAAAGGGCCTACCAAGCGCCATGGATGCCCGGCACACGGAGTCGGTTTTACGCCGGATGAAAAGGAATTGTGGCTCTGCGACGCGCATAATCGCCGAGTTCATATTTTCGATGCAACGGTGATGCCACCCAAACAAATCAAGAGTATTGAGGTCCGAGATGAGCCGGGCTGGGTGACGTTCAGCCTGGATGGCAAATATGCCTATCCTTCCTCCGGTGACGTGATCGAGGTGGCCAGCCACAAAATCATCAGTGGTTTAAAAGATGAAGAGGGCCGGGAAGTGGCAAGCGAAAAGGTGGTGGAGATAGACTGGAACGGAAAAGAGATACAGCAGATCGGGGATCAATTTGGTTTGGGAAGGAAAGGGTTGGAATAGGTTTTCATCGTTGGTAACCTTTCTCTATTCCCGAAACTCAACAAGCAACAAGACATTCAAAAAGGCCATTTTCCATTGCTATGACAAATAATCTTAATCCTCTCTCCCGACGCAATTTCCTGGGCATGGCCGCAGCCGTCCCGGCCTTGGCGCTGGCTACTTCGATGAACCGGGCGAGCGCAGCGGACGCGCCGGATGCTGCCGCTACAGGCGGCGCGATGAAAAAACGCCCGATGGGTTTGGAGCTTTATTCGGTGCGTGGAGAGTTCATGAAAGATTGGAAGACCACGTTGAAGAATGTCGCCGATATGGGTTATGAATGCGTGGAGTTCTGGGCCCCTTATTACGACTGGTCCATTCCCCATGCGAAGGAAACTCGAACATTCATCGAAGACCATGGCATGCGTTGTTATTCCACTCATAACCCGTTGAAGTCATTCATGGGCGATACGATGGCGAAAGCGATCGAGCTCAATCAGATTTTAGGCACGCGTCACCTGATTCTTTCTTCCGCAGGAAATCTGAAAACTTCACAGGCGTGGAAGGATTTGGGCGGGAAATTGACCACCGCGGTCGAGCAACTGAAGCCGCATGGATTGACCGCCGGTTTTCACAATCACCAGACTGAATGGGCCAAGCTTGACGACGGTCAACGAGCTATGGATGTGCTGGCAGCCAGCACTCCTCCGGAATTTGTTTTGCAATTCGATGTCGGCACCTGCATGGAAGCAGGAGCGGACCCAATTGCGTGGATCAAGGCCAACCCGGGTCGGATCAAGAGCCTTCACTTAAAAGAGTGGGCGCCAGGCGCACGTGAAACTGAGAAGGGCTACCGAACGCTTTTCGGTGAAGGAATTTCTCCGTGGAAAGAGATTATCGCCGCCGCAGAGTCGGTGGGCGGTGCGGAATTTTACCTGATGGAACAGGAAGGAAGCCGTTACCCGGAATTTGAAACGGCGAAGCGTTGTTTGGATAACTGGAAAGCGTTCAGAGCGAAGAGTTAGTTGAAGGAAATTAGCTGAGGCGCCGACTCATTATTTTTTAGCCTTTTCGATGTCGTAGATGAAGATTCCCTGACCCACACCTGCGTCATCGCGGGATTTGGCCATTTGGAAGGCGATGAATTTCCCATCATCGCTGACCACCGGGTTTGAGGCTTTGTAGCCCGGGTAATCGCTGAAATAGGTGAGTCGCTCGTAATGCCCAGAACCGTCCAGTTTCAACTTCCAAAGGTCAACGTAGCTGGGGCCTTTCAGGTTTTGTTTATCGCATTCCACCAGGGTATATTGGCCATCCGGAAAGATGCCTTCAGGCTCGTCGTACTGCCCGGGTGAGTCCGAATAGTTGGTCAGCATTTTCGAGCCCAAAATCACTCCGCAAACATCGGTCCCTTGATAACCGTAGGCGCTGAAAGTCAGTTCTCGTTCTTCCGGTGGCCTAAAATTCTGGGTCTCCATGGTGCATTTGAAGGGAAGTTCTTTGCTTTCCAAAATGAGGCGCTGGTTCTCGAGTTTGGGTTTGCCATTCTCGATCACAATATCCGCCTCCTGAATGCGTGAGGCGCCAGCGAGCATCTCAGTGGGATATTGCGAGGCAACGTGCGTCCACGCGATGTGCATGCGGCGTCTCGAGACCGCAGGTCCTTCACTACATTTGGTCCCCAGGGGCGCTGGAGGTCTGTTCAGGTTTTTATCGAGAATGTAGAGAAAGCATTGAGTCCTGGCCTCACCGGGAGACTTGGGGTCGAATATTTCAGGGCCGGACAACAGGATGTCGCCGTTGGCCAGGTACAACGCGCGGGTGAAACCATGGTGCTGAAAACGGGTGGTTAGATTTCGGATGCGGTGGGTTTGCACTTCCAATTCGAAGACATCTCCAAACGTTTTGGAAAGGAAAAGAATCTTCTTCCCGTCCTTTGACCAATCCGCCCTCTCGCCGAACCAGGTCACCTGAGTAATGTGAGCCGGAAGATGCTCAGCGGGATTGTCGCCTTCCTTTGGAGGCGCTGCATCAAGCGAAAGCCTGCCGCCTGCGAGCAGGGCCGAAATAACCAGAAAATGCCATTTAGTCATAACCCGTTTATTTGGCGCTCACTCGCAAGTGATCGGGAAAATTATTTCGCGTCTTTGCTTAACTGAAGTTCCTTTACCGGGCCATCAAATGGGGAGCTGGCCAGGTCGAGTTTGCAAATGGTGCCTTCAAAGCAAACGACGTAAAGTTCACCCTGCTCATCGCGGGCAAAGGAAACGACGCGCTGGGGAGCGGTCGCGATTTGGCGAATGGTCTTTAATTTGCGATTCTCCTGAGTCATCCCAAAGATTCGTTTGGAAGTGTAATCGGCAAAAATGTAAACCCCGTTATAGGAGGATTTTTTGTCGCCACGATAGACGCAGCCGCCAGTCACGGAGTTGCCGTATTTCCGTTTGTAGGAAAAGATGGGCGGGATATAATTGGCTCCTTCTTGACGATATTGATCTGAAAATTTTTCGAATGCTTCAAAAACGTTCCAGCCGTAATTTTCTCCGCGTCGAACAATATCGACTTCTTCCACGCGGTCCTGGCCGACGTCAGCCAGCCACAAATCGCCGTTCTGGGGATCGAAACTGAAGCGCCAGGGATTGCGGAATCCCAGAGCCCAGATTTCCGGACGGACGTTGTCTTTACCGATGAATGGGTTGTCTTTCGGAACGGAGTAGGGCTTGCCCTCGTCTTGATGATCGACATCTATGCGTGACATTTTACCCAGGAGCAGTTTCATGTTTTGGGCGTTTCCATTGGGGTCGCGGTGTGGACCCGAATCGCCCATGGCAAAGTAAAGATACCCATCAGGACCGAATTGGAGGCAACCACCACCATGATCGCCGCCGAGGCTGGGGATCTTGATCAATCGACGAGCGGGCTCACCGGAATCATGGCGATAATCGGCAGCCATCTTCTTTTCGACGATGGTGGTATTGATCATGTTGTCTTCGAAAACCTGGTATTTAAGATAGTATTTCCGATTTTGATTGAATTTCGGATGGAACGTAATGCCGAGCAGTCCATTTGGACCGGTCTTGCTGTAGATTTCCGAAACCAGATCTGCAAACACCGATTTTTGTTCGCCGGTTTGAGTTTTTTCTATGAGCCAGATAAGGCCGACCTGGTGAGTTACCAGCCAGGCGTTGGATTGGCCGGGAATGAAAGTAAAACCCGTCAGCCCGGATTCGACGCCATTAATGCGCGGACTGGTGAGCGGCTTTTCGAAAATCGGTGTCACGTTCGCAGGCTTGGACAATTCCGGGATATTTGCCGGCATCCCTCGTTCTATGGTGAGGTTGCTTTCAGGTTGCCGAAGGGTGATCAGGTATTCGAGGAGGTCATTAAACTGCTGAAGTGTGAGGCCGGCGTGCAAACCTTCTGGCATCAGCGAAATGCTGCTGGGCTTTTGTTCTTTGATATCGTTTTTCGCGACATGAACGATTTTGCCGTCAGCGCCCATGATATCCAGTCCGGCATCGTTCAACTGCTGGAGAATACCAGTGTATTCTTCGCCCGATTTCGTGCTGACGACGGTGGTTGTGTAACCTACGGCAATATTGGCGGAAGGTTGAAGGATTGCCTCCATGAGATCGGGGCGTGGATACTTGTCCCCTATGGCAAAAAGATCAGGACCCGCCTTGCCGTTTTTCCCATCGACGGTGTGACACTTGGAGCAGGCGAGCTTGGTCTCATCGAAAAAAAGAGCTTTGCCCCGGGCGGCGTCCGCCTGGCTCGATAGGGCGAATTTTCGATAATCCGCGAGGTCTTTGCCGAGACGATTGCCATTGTTGAATTGCCCGTACGCAGAATCAAGGCTCAAAGCGCAGGAGGCCGCGACGGCGAAGAGAAGGGTAGTTCGAATTGCAGTTTTCAATTGGTATTTTTGGAAATTGTCCTTCCCAGGCAAAGGAGTCGAGCTTTTTATGCCAAAGGCTTTAACCGGGATGCTATCAAAAGTGGTTGAGAATATCAGAACCAAGCCTGGAGTGAACAAGCATCATGGAGATTGAAAAGCAGTTCACCGTCCCCGCCTCATCACCCGATCTCGATTTTTAGCCTGCTGCACTGCCTCTTCTTTTTCCGAAACCGGTTGAAGGGTCGCCGTAAGCTTCCTCGCTCCTGTTTTTGTGGTGAGCTCATTATTAACCCACGCTACGTCCTCCACCATGAAGAGTCCGTTTTGTCCAGGGTGCTGGTAAAATGCTTGCATCTCCTGGAAGTTAAAAGGACGTGAACCCCGACGGCCAAAGACCACGGTTTGATTCCCCGTTTCATCTGCAACGCGATCACGATCCAGGCCGCGGGAGACTGCCACCGCAGGACCTTCGGTTTTATAGGAAGCTATCAATTTGGGATTTGGGCGGGGGCTGAAACCCATGTAACCAGGAACGTTTTCCGGGGAAATTATTTGCAGGACGCGCAAGCCGTTTTTCCCATCGGCCACGAGAGCAAAAGTAGAAGCGTTTACTGCCCCAATCTGGACCGCGCGAGTATCGTTTAATGCACCATCGGCATTGAACATCTGATCCAGTTTTGGTTTCTCGGGATTCTCGATATCGATGATGGCCAGGCCTTCTACTCCGTTAGCGACGTAGGCATAAGTTCTCGCCAGATAAAAACGCTGGGCTGCTTTCAGTGGCACAATCGCCTTTTCTACAACAAGGGGTTGGGTTGGTTGAGTGATATCGATGACTTTGAGGCCTTCTTCATCCGTGACAAAAGCATAACGAAATTGAATACCCACGGCGCGCGGCTTTTTCAGGAAATCCTGGTTCTTCGTTTCGCCTGCCAAATGCGGATTCTTTGGGTCGTCGATATCGACCACGTAAAATCCAGAATCGGAAACCACGTACAAATAATGGCCAGCTACAAAACTTTGACGAGCCCCGGTGAGTTTTCCGTCCGGATTGAAAATCACCTTTTCGCTCAGGAAATTATTGTCCGGATTCCCATCCACCAGGGTGGCAACATTAACGATCACCAATCCCAATTGAAGGTCGGTAACGTAGACATACGCATAAAGCGAATGAATGGGCTGCTCCTCGTTCTCGGGTAGACGGTTGCGGCCCGGATCGATACCCAGGGTGCTCGGCAATGCGACTGAGGTGGCGTAGGGCGTGCGAATATAGGTCCGCTGGCCAAGGGGCGAAACGGGCGAGGAAACGATACGTTCGGAGAAACCTTTTTGATCGATGTTGGCCACGTCGAAAACTTCAAATCCGTCTTTGCCGTTGGCGGTATAGAGATATTCGCCGCGAAGCGTAAGGTCGAGAATTTCGGTGGCGTGATGGTGTTGAGCCTCTTTTAAAAGACTCTGTTCGCCAAGGTGCTTTTCATAATTGTCCGGATAGGCCAGTTTTTGGAGATGACTTCCAATGGCGGCTTGAGGTTCTTCACGTTCTGTCCAAGCCACACCGTAAAGGCCCTCTTTACCGGCTCCCACGTAGGCGTAGCGACCAAAGAAATTCACTGTGCCTGTGCCCATGCCAAGAAGCTGGGTCATGACTGCGTTGTTATTATTTTCTTTCGCAATATGGCAATCGGAACAACCCTTTGTTGTTCCCTTACCGCTGGTGGTATGGGCGAAATGAGGGTTGAAGGCCTGACCGCTGTAGCCTTCCGCTGAGACTGTTTGCTGCTGCGAATAAACCCACTCGCGGTTTGAATTTTGTGAACCGACAACCACCGCACTGGAGGATCGGATCACTGCGGTTCGGTTGCCCTTGACCGTACTATCTTTACCCAGCATGAAAACGTCATCGCGAACGACCTGCGGATTATAAGAAGTATAGTTGCGCGTTGTCATTCCTTCGAATTTGTTGAGCTCGGTTTTTTGATTTGCCCTCATGGGCAAATGACACCCAAAGCAACTCGTGGCAAACGAGGTATGGCAAACCTGGCAGGAGACTGATTTGTTGTCGTGGGCCATTTCCATTCCACGGGGGCAGTTCTCGTCCACCTTCGCATTGCCCCAATTATTACCATCTCTTCTCAATGTCTTGGCATAGGCCGACTTGGCATTGTAGTGACGCGAGGTGGGATCGATTGTGTCGCGGGTTTGTGGAATTTCCCACCGTTTGTCCGGGGTCATCATCGACCTTTGAAAAAGTGCATTTCCTTCCCACTCAAATCGGGGACCCCATGGCGTCGAAGTTTTACTCAAATCAACCGCTCCCCCGTTCCCGGAAGTAATTAGCGTTGGTCGGGCCTGAGCCGTTCCATGGCAATCGATGCACTCGATTGTGGTGGCGGCTCGCGGTTCGCCGTAAAGTTTTCCGTTTCCATGCACATCCATATCAAAGTGGCAATCGACACATTGCATGCCCCGCGCCAGATGAATGTCTTTAAGATGAACCGCTTTCTTAAACTTATCCGGGTCGTCATGAGAAATCGGCTGGTCCTGTAAATCGAGCATGGTTCCCTGGCGATCTTTCTTGAACACCGCACGGAATATCCAGCCGTGACCATGGTAATCGGCAAATTGAGTCTGTTTCAGTTTCGGATTTAGCTCCGCGACCTTTTCCAAAAACTCGAGATCACTCCAAAGCCCGCGTGCTGCCGCTGCTTCAGGATTTTTTTTAAGCGAAGCGGTCATTTCCTCTTCCGTTGGATTCTTTTGCTTCTTCGGATACATGAATTCGCCGTCTGATTCCTGGTCCCACCAGGTGTAGCCCAAATAAGGATTTACAAATAAATTCCCCTGATGCATGTGGCAGGAAATACATTGGCTGCTGGGAATGGAGCGGGTGAATTGATGCTTGATGGGATGACCCCGTTCCTTCTTTGAAATGGAGGGATCTGCCGAGAAACTTAAACCCTGGTTCCCGAACTTGCTCCACCAGCCGGAATTGCTGGGTGATCGGTCATTGGCATAAACCACGTGGCACGCGGCACACCCACTCGAACGATAATCGCCAGGATGATCGTTCGATCCCATGAAACCGAGCAGTGGATCGTGCAGGCGTGTTTTTTGTAAATTAAGAAAAACGGGGTCTATCCGGTTCAGCGTGCCGAGCCCACGATCCGAAAGCCGACGTGCCGGGCGTCCGGGCGATTCTTCGCGATTAGGAATTCCAAGCGGAATTTGCGAAGAGCCGCCTCGTTCAAAGATTCGGAGGATATTTGAAGGCTGACTGATGGCAAAGCGCGGTAGAGGTTCCAGGTAAGGGAGAATTCCGTGCAGTCGGGTTTCCTCTTCGGTGGGCGGGTTGGGATCAGTAATTCTTAAAGGCGCGCCATCCGCACCGTAGGCCTGGCCGTATCGATAATTTTTGAACGGAACGCTGCCATTGTTGTAGAGAGCAGCTCCCCACAGCATCGCACCGTGGTTCATCATGCTGTTTTCCACGTGCTTGATGATCTGGTTATGGCACAAACCGCATGATTGGTCTGCCACACGAAGATCAGCCGGATTGACGAAGCGGATAAATTCAGGAGATTCGTGATTGAGAAGAATTGTCGAATCGTTCGGATTTGCGGAACTTTGCCAAAATAAAGGATTCTTCGGTTCGACGTGGGCTTTGCGCTGGGTCAGGCCGGACGTGGGATTGCCTCCGTGGCAATCCGTGCAACCCAGGACCACGCTTGGGGAGGAATGCATCTCCTCAACCCCTTTGTGGCACTCGAGGCAGCCAATGCTTTTGGAATGAGCTTCAGTGGCGGTTTGGTCCACCAGGTTTCTCGGTTTTCGCGCACTGGATTCTGCAATTTTAGTTTGCGCACTCGCGGCCGGCGCGAAGGCCAGTATCAGGCAGACAAACATAAGCAGAGTGGCTTGTGTTTTGACTCGTGAGTTCATGGTTGGGTGGGCTTGCATCAGTATGTGAAAGTAATTGCCAAAATACCACTGTAGAGAAAGGAGTCGGTTTGACCGTCCTGGTTGCTCCCATATCCAGCCACCGCCTGGGTGTTTCGACGATAAATATCGCGATACCCTTTGCCAGGAATCAAAGTCCCGAAACCTGCCGAGATGATGATGTTGTCGGTCAGCAGTGGGCGGTATTGAAAACCGATGCTCAGGTCGAGGCCGATTTCGTTGTCAATCTTGTCGGTAACCAGGAGCGTCTTGATGGTTTCAGTCTCCATGAACCGTAAATAGTTCATATTGGCAAAAGCCCGCAATTTAGGGGTCAATTCCATTTCGGTTCCCACCCCAAAGAGCAACAATCCCGGATTTACAAAATTAGCCTGGCCTTCGGTTTTGCTGCTGCGGAAATCGGTAACCAGGCTGTTGCGCGCCTTGAAGCCAACTGCGGTCCCAGCCAGATTAAAACCCTGGTGCACGTAATAACTGAAAGGGCCTCCGGTGAAATTTGCATTATCCAGGATGGAATCAAATCCACGTGCTGTTCCATCTTCAGGATTTCCGTCACCCGAAGCGTAAAAAATGGAGCCTTTATAGCGAATCCAGTCTCGGTCGTAGGACACTTCAAGTGCCGCCATTTGCGCGTTAATGTCCACTGCCTTCCCCGCGATTCCATTCAAGTCATCGCGTCCCAGCACCTCGTAAATGGCGTGGCTCACATTAAATGATCCAATGTGGCCATCCCCGGCCCACCCGAGGTAATACGCCCTCACGTCGTGTTCCTGAACTGTTCCAATGGGGGTGGGGCGCGTGATGTTGCCGATTCGATCATAGTGCAATCGGCCTTCATCGATGTTTGCATGGAAACTCAACTGCGCCGTGTACCCTTTCCAAAGAAAATCCTGTTTATAAACATTGGCCACAATCACCTGCTGATCGCGCCGATTGAATGTATTGAGGTCGGAAAAAGTGTCTTTTTCCAACATGTCGAACAACGCCAGGTTATACTGATATACATTATTATTGGCATTTCCGAACAAGCGAATGCCCAGGTTCGAGTCGTTGAAAATAAATCCGCGAAAATCGCTGCTGAAGGGTTGGATCCCCGCCTTTGCTGCCAGGAAATCATAATTCACTGACAAGTCGGTGAGGTGATATTCAACAGCCGCGTTTTGCAGCGCGAATTCCGACCGTGTTCGGGTGGTATGCGCCCCTCCCGCAAAAGAGGAGGGAGGCGTTCCAAGTAACCCCCCCTGGTTGAGTATTCCACCAACATCACCTGGATTTTGAACCCCGCCGTTGTAAATGGGATAACCATAATTGGAATTTTGTCCGCGCGGATCCGGGTTGACCACTCCTGTTTCCTTGGAGTCGATGAAATTCACATTGAACACCGGTTGAAAGGTGATCGCCCAATGAACGGGTTGAAAAACCGTTTCACCTTTGAACAATTCTGCGAGGAACGAAAAATTTTGTTGCACCACGAGTTGTTCGCTTTTGCCGAAGAACTCTGCCGAATTCGGTCGGGCGGCACTCACGCCACTTGGGGTGGGCAATCGTCTCGACTCAAATTCCGTTTGCGAGCTGGCTGTAAGATTTAGAAAAATGTCCTGGCCAATGATCGGCAGATCCCCTTTTAAAATACTTTGCTTGTAGGGATGCCATAGCTTTGGATCCGGAGTTTCGTAGGGTGTCTCCGCCACGCCGGAGGTGTAACGACGCCATGGAGCAAATCCAATCCGCCAGCGGTTCGTCACGGGAGTGGCCCCTTCCTGATAACCTTTGCCAAGTGCTGCCTGAGGATATTCTTCCACCTCAAATTTATGCTCGATCTTCTTATTAGCCACCGTGTTCGTTCGGGGCAGCTTCAAATCATTTGGAATCGGCTCAAGTCCATAAACTTCGGGCTGCACCGGTTTTTCGAGAAGGATAAATTCCTTGCTGAAAACGGGCCCGTTTCGAGGAAGTTCCAGGCCCTGTGGAACGGAATCTCCGGTGTAGGGGGCGAATAATCCAAAATTAGTATTGTAAAACGGAGAACTGACTTCAACTGATTGGCCGGGGTCCGGGTTAAAAACTGCCGGGGAGGAAGGTTGTTGAACTGTTTTCGAAACACTGATATCTAATTGAAATTGTTTTTCAAGCGATAAGGATGGAAATGCGGAAACTGGAGGATCGGGTGAAAAGAACTCCGGTGATAGCGGTGGCACACCCGTGGTGACTGATCGAAATGAAACCGGTTTGGAGGAAGGGTTGATTTGAGTTGAGCCGTTCCCTGATGAGCGAATTTCGGCGGGCTCCTGAGCTGCACAGAGAACCGGTGAGGCCCCGTGCAAACAGACATAAACCCATGCGGCGCAATAGAGCGCTCGATTAGTGGACCCCTCACTCATTGCTTCGGCTGTTAATAGAAGTTTTCTCACTAAAATGCAAAGACCAAATCGTGTTTCCTCTTGCAAACATCAATTTGAACTCTCCACACTGCTGCCATGAATCGCCTGCCCGGCATGTTTCTGTGCGCCCTCCTTCTTTCCAACCTTTCCAGCATGGCGCAGATGACCGCCGCCGATGTCACTCTCATCATCCGGCAGGCAGCGACACGGGCAAAGGTTGTTTCTAAAAACAGCATCATCGCTGTCGTGGATCGCGAGGGCTACGTCCTGGGTGTCTGGTCCACCGGGCCGGTTCCGGCTAGCCCGGTTGTTCGCGATGCAAAAGTAGCCACCGCCATCTCAAAAGCTGGAACTGCCGCCTTTCTCAGCAGCGACGGGGAAGCGCTGACCAGCCGCACTGCGGGATTTATCGTGCAACAGCATTTTCCACCGGGAGTGGCCAATAAACCTCCAGGACCACTGGTGGGAGTTAATTTTTCCAACCTCCCTTTTTCGGACATTAATCATCTCAAAAATCCCGCTACCTTTCAATTTGGTCCCGGGGGCTTAACAGGTGAAGGTGGCATTAACGGAGCATCTATTCCAGGCTCCTCGTTGGGTGGAACTCCTGGTGGCGTGCCTTTGTACAAGAACGGCCATTGCGTCGGTGGCGTCGGGGTCACTGGCGATGGCACAGAAACGATTCAAGTCTTTCAGATTGCCGACAAAGACGAGGATATTGCCCTGGCCGGTCAACTTGGCTTTGCGCCGATCATCGACATCCTTGGTTCCCACGTTTTCATCGACGGCATCCGGCTTCCCTACGTCAATACTGCCACTCTTCTTTTGTTTCCATCACCACTTGCCAGCCTGGGCACAGCGATTGCCGCATTTCCCATCACCAGCAGCCCGCCTGTTCTGTATCCTTCCGTCGCGTTCGGAAAAAGCCTGGTTGAGGTTCGGAATCCTATTCGATCGGATTCCATAACAACTCCTATTAACGGCCAACCGAGGCTTTCGGCATTTGAGGTTAGCCAGATCCTCACCCTTGCCGCCGAAAAAGCGCGAACTACCCGTGCTGGCATTCGATTGCCTAAAGGAAAAGCAGCGGAGGTTTTCATTACTGTGGTGAGTAATCCGGGCATACCCGGAGCTGCACCGGAAGTGTTGGGTGCCATTCGCACACCGGACGCGACCATTTTCAGTTGGGATGTCGCGGTCCAAAAAGCGCGAACTGCGATTTTTTTCTCCAATAACCAGCGGGCCTTCTCCAGTCGTACCGTAGGGTTCTTGGCTCAGAGCGCTTTTCCCCCAGGCATAGCCAACACTGCCCCCGGCCCATTCCTCGGATTGCAAGAACGTTACTCCGGTTTCGCAGGCTATAATACATTGAACGGTGCCTTCGTCCCAAAAGCTTCCGCTCCGAATCCAAATCTGCCCAACGGCATCACCATCTTTCCAGGGGGGTTCCCGCTTTACCGAAATGGAATCCTGATCGGAGCCATCGGAGTCAGTGGCGACGGCATAGACCAGGACGATCTGATCGCTGCCGCAGGTACCGTGAATTACCTCCCGCCTAATTCTATCCGAGCGGATTTCTCTGCCTATCGTGGAGCCCGCCTTCCATACGCTAAGTTCCCCCGGGACCCGGAGCTTTGATCGCTTCTTCTTCTACTTTCCACACCTTTTCGAAAATAGTCCTGTAATTGGCTATGGAATATTTACTGCGTCTTCGTCTCTCTTGAAGACTGGGATTTTGATGGCGGGTTGGTGGTGGAAAGTATGGCACTCGGTGCACTCGTTGCGTGCTGCTCCCCTTGGGTTATGGCAACTCGCGCACAATTTTTGCGAGGGAAGCATGATGTCCGCCGCTTCTTTGCTCATCGTTGCCTGGCTGTGGCAGGTGAGGCAATTGACCGTTGTATGTCGGGAATGATTGAATTTGCCCTGGCTCATCCAGCGCTCGGGAATGATCGGCCTGGTGATCAGCGGCAGGTCCGCAGTGGCTTTTACTTCGTGGCAATAGGCACATCCTGGGAATAGGGATCGCCCTGCTGCCGCAATACCGCCAGTGCGGGTGGCAGGACCGGTGCGCTCGGTGCTGAAAAACACTTTCTTTTCCAACTCTTCACCCGATCCGTAGAGCGTGCGCATGGAGCTGATTCGCCCTTTCACAAACGTATCGACTTCTGAACCAGACTGGGCAATTTTCTTTTTCACTGCGTAATCTGCATATTGGTTTTCCATGCTTCTCAGGAATGAACGAACAGCGCCCGGGTTTCCGTGCGGGAGCGTTAGGTCAGAAAATTGAGGATCCACCTGAAGTTCATGGCAGACTCGGCAATTCTTCTCAAATGTGGGTGGCTTGAAATAAACACCGTCCGACCCGGTTTGATGGCATGAAGCACAATCGAGCGCTTTTCCGCCCAAAAGTGGCATTGTCGCATTCTGTGAGGAATGGGTGGCGTGACTGAAGCGCAAGGAGTCAGGATCTTTGTATCCCCCTCGATTGATTTGGAATTCTGGATGATCATCCGAGAATTCATGAATCGTCCTGGTATATCCCTCTTTTGGCCGATTCACGTGGAATGAGTCGCGAGTATTATCGCGCTGAAAGGCAAAAAGTCCGGCATCCACCACTTCACCTTTTTTGGAGGAGGATTCCATGATTCGCTCGTCGCCATGACATATCAGGCAATGAGTGGCATCCACCTGCTTCAATCGTTTTGCGCCGAGATGTTCTTCATGGCAAGCCGAACAACTGTAATGCCACAGCACATTTGGCTCGTGGAAATGGTTGTGGGTATGGCATTGCTGACAATTGGAATCGATTCGAGTCTCAGTGGGTTTAAAGTTTTTGAGGAGTTCACCGAATTGGTACGGAGCGGGTTTGGCCGCCAGTGAAGCCTGAACCCATCCCACCGGTCCTCCCCGGGCAGCCACATGGCAAGTGCCGCACTGATCTGAAGCTCCAATCTTTCTAGCCTTGTCGTGAAACGCCGGGCTGTCGTGCTGAACGGAAAGTTTTCCAGGAGACAGGTAGCGCCAGCGCCAACTGCCGTAGATTACGAAAAATAGGGCTCCAAAAGTAAGCGCAATTACCAGCGCAGTGAACAGGCCACGCTTGTGTCGAAGACTCAGGTCAGGCTGACATTTTCTAGCCTCATGGCAGCATGTCCCGTCGAGCTTCGGACCCTCCTCACAGGGGCCGCCCATGGCCTTGGGCCTTGTGCAGATGTAGGCCGCTTTTTCTCCTTCCGCCCCTGGTTTCAACAGCGGCCGACAATCGGGTTGCGCCCCGCACTGCCCTTTGCCATCCGGGCCGTGGGGACATGGCTTTCCGTCCTTTAACCAGCCGCAATTCCATTTTTGATTGGGACGCTGGTATTTGTTCGAGTCAAAATCTGGCGCAGGGAGTTGTTCTTTCATCCGGCTCCTCCCGAAAAGGCGTAGGCCAGGACACCATGCAGCAACGAGAAAATCAAAAGGCTATAGGTCAGGGGAATGTGGATGAAGAGCCAGAGTTTTAGAGCGAGTTGGAGAGAGTGGTGATAATCCAAACCATCCTTTTGCCGAATCAACAGAGCGATCTCACTCAGGATTCCCCTTTCTTTCTCGTTCAGGAATCGGTTTTGATCTTCGATTTTTTTTAAGATCTGGTTGAGCGGACTTCGAATCTCAAACAAGTGCATCCAAAAATTCTGAGGCTGGGCAAAATAACCTGAAATTTCCGACACATAAAAATCAGCCAAGGTGGAGGCATTCACTTCAGGAACTGACTTTAGTGCCATCGCATCAGCCTGTTCTTTCAGCCTTCGACGAACAACGGGAATGCTCTCAAAAATAACTTCACCGCCCCGGCTGGTGAGCCGTTTTGGAAATGCCCTCGAAATAAAATACCCGCCGATGCCACTTAGCATGACCGCTCCATACAGGCTGGCTAACGTCCATTCAAACCACCCGCTGGGAATTCTGAGCCTGAGATGGCCAACGAAAATAAGCGCTGTCAGTCCGCCAGCCCAAAGATGAAATCGCAGCCAGCCACGCGAGGAAAGTAATGGAAGAAATGGAATTTTCTTTCGACCGTTATAGACCGCCAGAACCACCATGAGCAGAAAAAGGATCCAACCGGTCAAAAACTGGACCCGTGGAAGTATCAGGTAATGCTGATAATAAACGACACTCAGGATGGCGCATACGAGTAGAAACAGGAACAACTTCAATCCCAGGTGATATCCCCTAAATGTCATCGTTTAAGCCAGTTCCCCAGGGTTCCCAGATGATTCATATTGATGCGGACCAGCGCATCGTGCGGACAGGCCCGTTCACAAGCGGGGCCGCCATATTGTTCAGAGCAAAGATCGCATTTCGTGGCTTTGATCACCGGCTTGAACTCCTTATCCACCACCATGCTGCCATCGGCGTCCCTCACTTCCACCATCCTTATTGCTTCGTAAGGGCAATTATTGGCGCACGACTGGCAACCGATGCAAGTCGCCTGGTTGATCACCACTTCGCCTTCGAAAGCGTTGCGATGGATGGCCCCAGTGGGACAACCAATCATGCAGACCGGATCCACGCAATGCATGCAGGCATTTGCGACCATGATGTTGCCGTTAATGGGTCCGTGCCTTAGGAAGCGTGGATTATTATTGTGCGTGGCGGCGCAGGCACGAACACAGTCGTCGCAACGAGTACAGCGATCCAGGTCGATAACCATCGTGGCAGTGCCATTAAAGAAGCGGTTTTCGGCAACGAACTCCATCACATCAGCGCCGATTTTTTGCTTCATCAGAACCGTTTGACCGAGTCCGAGGTTTTCTTCCTGGACGATTGGTTTTGGAAACGATTTGGCAGGCAGCACTGGAAGAACCAACTCTTCGATCAATGCCGTTGGGATAATGATGACGTGAGTGTAACCAATCGCAGAAACCGTGCACTGGAAGGGCACTGGATTTTCCTTGTTTTTCCAGTTGTGCGCAATCTCCTGGAACCCGTAACTCTGCCCAAACCCGGGATAATTTAATGTCCTTTGGCCTCGTCCAAATTTTTGGCTTAACCGGGCAAATCCAGCGCGGATGAGGATCAGCCCATTCACGTAATCGCCTTCCTGGACAATGATTGGCTCTTTCAGGACATCGCCACTTGTGCCCGCCTTGACCAGCCTTTTGTAGTCGCCGGACCAGTCATATTCACCAAATGTTAAGAACTCTGCCTGGTCGATAATTTTTTGTAAATTCTCCGGGCTTAGCTTCTGAAACATCGGCATCTTCAGGAGATGCGAGGCCAGGGCGCGTTCGCGGTAAACCTGGTCGATGCGGGATTTGAGTCCTTTATCGTGCTTCAACAAGTCGCGCAATCCCTGCCAGCGTATTTCCAGAAGTTCGGCCTCTTTTTCACAAAAAATAGTAGCCGTTCGCGGGATTCGGCCGAGTGCGGAGATTTCTCCAAAGAATTCCCCTGGACCGATGATTACGGTCTGATGTTTATCGAGAACCCGTGGAATATCCTGCAGGAATACTTTTACTTCACCGTCATCGTCCTGCCTGGCAGTAAGGGCGCCGGATTGTGCCAATTCCTCGGCTTTTCTGGTCTCCACATTGTTGGAGTTCCAGAATTGAGCAAGGACTTTGAAAATATTAGGTCTCGAGGTTTCCTTGCGTCCCACCACGGAAGGAGCCAGGTCGGGTTTCAGCACCACTCTGACTTCTCCGGACAATATCAGGAAGGCGGAGGTCCCGTAATCTCCCTGGCGCACTACGATTTCACCTTTCGTGAACTTTCGGATGCGTGTGTCGTGCTGGAGAATGCCACGCAGAGGCAAACGCTTCGGAAAGGCTTCCTCATTCATTTCCTTGAAAGGACTGAGCGAAAGCAACCGGTCCACGTCTTCCGAGGGCATTCCTCCACCGAAAGAGGTGGACTCGTCCCATCGTTCAGGGCGTTGAGCGGATATTATCATGAAGAAGTAATTTTCAAATATCGAGGACCAGATCAGTTTCCGGCTTGCAAATGCAGGTCAGGCAGGACCCTTCTTCGCCGGGCGCATCATGGGCGCCGCCGGTCGAGACCTTTCCCGATTTGACTGCGACCAGGCAGGTGCCGCAGCTTCCAGAGCGACATCCGGAGCTGATTTCGATCCCCTTTTGTTCCGCAAAATCCAAAATGGTCTCGCAACCCGTATCCCAAACCAATGTTTTACCGGAGCGGCTGAAGTTAATTTTTATTTCTGGACCACCGGATTTAACAGCGGCAGTCGGTTCGGATTTCTTTTTAGGTGGCGGACCAAACGCTTCAAAATTGATTCGGTTCTTTGGTACTCCCCATTCCGCGAGCCGGACAGCACAGTTATCCATCATGGATGGAGGGCCACAGATGAAAAATTCAAAGTTGTTGGAAGGCAGGACATCTTTTAAGAGCGAAACCGTTACATAGCCCTTGTGATTGTAATCCTTGTCCATCACGTCCGTGGGTAATGGGTTGCTGTAAGAGACAAACAAATGAACGTTTTCGTGCTCTTTCACCACCTGTTCCAGATAATCCTTCTGGATGTGTTCCTTGCTGTTGCGAGCTCCATGAAAAAACCAAATTTGCCGTTTGGAACCCATGTTGAGAATTGCATTCATCATGCTCAACATGGGAGTGATGCCCACCCCGCCGGAAATTAAGACCACCGGCGTGGCTCGGGCTAGATCGAGGAAAAAAGCCCCGCCCGGTGCTTTGACATCCAGAATGTCTCCTTCTTTCAGATAATCGGAAAAATAAGTGGAGGCTATCCCATGTGGGACACTCGCACCTTTTGGGGCCAGAGCCTTTTTGATGGTAACTCGAAAGTGGTTGTCGCTTCGAGGCGCATCCGAGATGGAATAACACCGAATAACCGGCTTGGGCTGGTGGGGAACGTAAATTTGAAAGGTGAGATATTGCCCCGGTTTGAATCCCTGGATCGGCTTTCCGTCGTGAGGCGCCAGGTAGTAGGAGTAGACATCCTGGCATTCCAGTACCTTTTTCGCCACCCGAAACTTGCGAAATCCATTCCAAACCTGGCGGGCGGCTTCAGCTTCCTGGCAGCGAAGCATGGCCGCCTTGATCGAAATCTGCATCTCCTGCTTTGCTAAATCCTGCTGCTGTTTTTCAAAACCAAGCCTGCGCGCGTAACCATAAAGATGAAGGAAGAGATGAAGCAGCAGTCCCGTTAAAAGAATGACCCCGATCAAGTAACCCACTTGCCAGCTAGAAATAATTTGCAGCTTATCGAGGAGGAGTTGCATTTTTACTTCGGTATGTTTAACAAAGGAGATGCCATTAGTAAATGGGACTTTTGTTGAGTCGCCATAGGAGCTTTCCCGAAAGGTTCAATGAAACATCAATTCCTAAAAACCGGCGCGGTCCTTTTTTTATCTTTTTCCGCTGCCCTGGCCGCTGATTTGCCTGCCCGGAACACAGCGGCCTCCTACGTCGGTTTCGCGTCATGCAGCTCCACCAGCTGTCATGGCGGCGCGTCTGATAATAAAAATCAATGCATTGTTTGGTCTCGTCTCGATTTTCACTCGCGCTCTTTTGCCACCCTCAATTCTGCCAGGTCCGAACGTCTTTCTGAAGTTTTAAAAATTAATAAAGCTTCCACCAGCGAGCGTTGCACCGTCTGCCATGCCCCTTTCCAGTCCATTCCGGATAAATTACTGAAGCCTGGAATTGAACGGGACCATGGTGTCTCCTGCGAGATTTGCCATGCTCCAGCTCAAAACTGGCTTCGTTCCCATACCCGAGCCGATTTCACCCGGAAAGACCGCGCCGCTGATGGCATGGCTGATCTCCAGGATTTCTACGTTAGAGCCAATACATGCGTTGCCTGTCATCAGGTTGTGGACAAGGAATTACTCGCAGCGGGCCATCCGGAACTCATTTTTGAAATGGATGGCCAAAGTGTCACTGAACCGCGCCACTGGAAAGAAAAGGATCCAGCCTTTCGCGCAAAAGGATGGGCAGTCGCTCAGGCCGTGGCTCTCCGCGAGATCAGGACCCAACTCGCAAGTGATCCTGCCCCTTCGGAATCATTGGTCGCTAAATGGAACGGTCTCTCCTGGCTATTGCAAAAAATTTCCAGTCAGCCTGTCACACCGCACCAGGCCTCACTGGCCAAACCGACGAAAGAAGCGATCGAAACCACATTGAAAACTGCCGATGACTTTGCCAGGGCTTATGCTGAAAAACAATTGAGCTCGCAGGATACAAAAACACTCCTCGCCGGTTTATTGGCCACTTCCTCGGATTTTGGCAATTCAGCAGTCCCACAAAAAATCCAGGCCCGTCGAGCGGAGCGCCTGGTGCTTGGGATTGATCGCCTCACTGCCGGACTTTCTGAAGCCGAACTCAAGACCCTCAACCCCAAAATCCAATCCCTCTTCAAGCAGGTCCAATCGCTTCCGGATTTTCAACCAACTGCCTTCGGTAAAACTTTGGACTCGCTGACGCAAAAATAAAAAAGTGCAAGATGAACGCTTCGGCATCCCAGCTTCGTGTGGGTTTTTAGAGCCTGAACTAAAAAGCGCCGCCGGGAATGGATCTCCGGCGGCGCAAATACTTCGGATTTAAAATCAAGCCTTCCAGCCGTGATTTTCACGAACCTGGATCATTGCGGACAATATGTTGTTCCAGG
>JAQGOY010000212.1 GCA_028293375.1 Verrucomicrobiales bacterium
CCCAGCAGGATACCAGGACCGGCTCCCAACAGTTCGCAGGAACCCAACAACCTCCAAGCCCTGCGAATCCCCAACCCCAGGCACCCCAATCCAGCTTTGTCCCGAGCATCGCGCCAGCGGAGGCCACAACCCAAACCTCACCGGAAAGCCAACCCGTCGAGCCAAAAGGAAATACCCAACAAGCACCATCATCGCCCAGTAACCAGCAACAACCCAACCCCTACAAAGCCAACCCTGGAAATGGAATTCCAAGAACTCCAGCAAGCCATCCACAAAATGCACCGGGATATTCCCAACCAACAAACCAAGGGCCAGACAACGGAACGCCGAAGCCCAACCCCGGCTTGCCCGAGTAAGTGGATAAGTAAGAAGGCGTGAGCCAAACGAACCAAAAACAACATCCAGAAAAAGAAAAGAGGACCAACCAGTTCCTCAAGCGGAACCACCGCGCCCAGAACTGACCTAACCCATCGACGAACAGCAAAAAAAGACCAAAAACAATCGAACCAAATGCATCAGAAACTCAAACAGCAAAAACCGTAAGGCAACGCACCGCCAGCAGGGCAAAAAAATGTCACTATCCACCGAATGTGACAACCCAGTTCTCCTAGGCAAATGTCACTTTCCAGTCACCATCTCCGTCTTTTCAAAATGTGACATTCGCTCGGCCTCGAATCGTCAGCCGTCTGAAGAAGGGAGGTCGAACTTCGACCCAAAATCCCAACTTTCTCCGGCCAGGAACTTGCAAGTTCAGATGAAGACCGAGGCCTTGCGGAGTCCGTTATATCCTAACGGATTTGCGGACGAACGCGAAACGAAGAGCTTCGCTGAAATCGCAAGTTCTTCCCGGCAAATGTCAGCTTCTGTCACATCTGACAACCCATTTCCTCTAGGCAAATGTCACTTTCCAGTCACTTTGGAATCCGATCTCCCGTTTCGTGTCACCCCTCCCCCATCTTGCGAAAATCTGTTTAATCTGTGGACAAAATTCCCACCCGTATTCCCACCTTCGCGCCCTTTGCGACCTTACTGTGAAAAAACCTATGCTCCCTATTCGAACTTCGACCCGAAATCGCTGTTTTCGTCCCCCCGCGCGACTCTCTGCTAGGTTGACATTTACTCTTCACCCAATTTGACTATTACGATGTCAGCCGTCAGTTCCAACGGGATCGAATTCTTGCAACCGTTTCAACCGAAACAGGATGCAACTCACGTCATATTCGATTTCGATGGCACCCTCTCCTGGATTCGTCACGGCTGGCCGGGCATCATGCTCAGGCTGTTTCGAGAATGGCTTCCTCCACAGGAAGGTGAAACGGAACAGGCTCTCGACGATCTCCTGATGCGTGACATTTTGTCGCTCAACGGCAAGCCGACCATTCATCAAACCCGAAGTTTCGCCTCCATTTATAACGCACGCACCACCCGAAATGTAGATCCTGACCTGCTGCTCGAAGATTACCAACGCCGACTGGACGCAGCTATAGCCTCTCGATCCCAGAATATTCAGACCGGCGAAAATCAGGTGGATGATTTTGTTGTCTGGGGCGCACGTGATTTCCTCAACAAACTCCTGGAACGCAAACTCACCCTGATTATTTTGAGCGGCACAATTGAGCATCGCGTCAGGGAAGAGGCTGAATTGTTGCAGCTCTCCCCTTATTTCAAATCCCATATTTACGGCGGCCACTCCGGTCCCGGCACCTTCACCAAACGCGCGGTGATTGATCGCCTTATGGTCGAGGAAAAAATTGAAGGTCATCACCTCGTTTCGTTTGGAGACGGACCCGTCGAAATGGCGGAGACCGTCGCGGTCGGCGGCCTTAGCATTGGCGTGGCGAGCAATGAAGAATTAAACGGCAGCGGAATCATGGACGATTTCAAGAAGGATCAACTGACGCAAGCCGGGGCTTCCATGCTCATCGCAGATTTCCAAAATCCCGATTTTCTGTTATCACGAATCTTTGGATCATGATCATCCCTCCTCTCCAGCTTAAACGTGTCAAGGTATACCCGCTCGAGCAGCGCAAGAGTGAAGCTCAAATAGAAGAAATCATCGTTCCTGCTGACCGCCCTGAACCTTGCTCGCCGGAAAATCTGGCGCTCATTGCCGAGTGCGCAAAAAAGATCCGAAAAGCGCGCGAAAGCAATCGCACCGTGATGCTCATTTACGGGGCGCATCTCGTCAAAAATGGTGGGTCCCAGATCATGATCGACTTGATTCGCAAAGGTTGGATCACTCACCTGGCCACTAACGGCGCTGGAACCATTCACGATTGGGAATTCTCATACCTTGGCCGTTCCACCGAGAGCGTTCAGAAAAACGTGGCGACCGGAACCTTCGGGACGTGGGACGAGACAGGCCGCAATATCCACCTGGCCATCCTGGCTGGCGGACTCGTGAACGAAGGCTATGGCCGCGCCCTCGGCCGGTTCATTCATGAAGATGGTTGCACCCTGCCCTCCCGAAAAGAACTGACCGCTCTTATTTCCAGCGAACCCGCCAATCCTTTGACTCCCGCCCGCGCCGAACTCCTGAATGCCATGGTTCAAGACGGTTTGCCGGAAGGCCGAATCCGGGTGGAACATCCGTTTAAGAAATTTTCTATTATCGGTGAGGCCTTTGCCCACGATGTTCCCCTTACCGTCCATCCTGGCATCGGCTACGATATTATTTCCAACCATCCCATGTTCAACGGCGCCGCCATCGGTCGCGGCGCTCACCTGGATTTTGCCCAGTTCGGCGGCGCGGTTGAAAGACTGGATGACGGCGTGACCATGAGCATTGGCTCCGCCATCATGGGCCCCCAGGTCTTTGAAAAAAGCATCAGTTGCGTGAACAACATCCGCCTGCAGGAAGGGCGCGCTGTGGTCAAAAACCATGCCATTTACGTCGTCGACTTGCAGGACGGCGGAAACTGGGATTGGCGGACTGGCGAACCGCCGAAGGATAATCCCGCCTATTATCTTCGCTTTTGCAAAAGTTTTTCCCGCATGGGTGGCGAAATGAATTATGCCCAGTGCGATAACGTGGCATTCATCCAAAACCTGCTCCAGTTTCTGGAAAAATAAGTGAAAGCCGCCAGGTTAAACGCAATTCTTGAGGGCTTCCGTTCCGCCCGGTTAGCCATCGTTGGAGATTTTTGTCTCGACCGTTACTTGGAAATCGATCCCTCCCTAAACGAGAAATCGATCGAAACAAAAAAGACCGTCTATAATGTGGTGAGTGTTCGCTCACAGCCGGGTGGCGCCGGCACCATCCTGAACAATCTGAGCGCGCTCGGCGTGCAAACCATCCTCCCCATTGGTTTTTGCGGCCAAGATGGCGAAGGCTACGAGCTCAGGCGCGCCCTGGCTCAGACTCGCGGGGTGGATACTTCTGGATTTATCGACACCTCCTCCCGCCGCACCTTCACTTATTGCAAACCGTTGCTTATGTGGAAAGATTCGGCGCCCGAGGAACTCCATCGACTCGACTCCAAGAATTGGTCGCGCACTCCTGAAACAGTCGAGAAGCTTTTGGTGACGCAACTCCTTCACGCAGCCAAAAGGTGTTCAGGCATTGTCGTCATGGACCAGGTCGATATCCCTGGAACCGGGGTTGTCACCCGCAAGGTTCTGGACCATATCTCCGCGGTCCAATCCGCCAATCAAGACCTTCCCATCATTTCCGATTCACGATCCGGCCTGAACAAATTTCCGCGCACCTGTTTCAAAATGAACCTGGCAGAATTGGTGAAACTGACCGGAAAAACTTTTCGAACCGTCGACAAAGCCAGGGAAGCGGTCTCTGCCATGGCCATCAAAAACAAAAAACATGTTTTTGTAACAATGGCCAGCAAAGGCGCGATCGGCGCTTCGCCCAATGGCGAAACCTGCCATCATCCGGGATTCAAAATAACACCTCCTTTTGACGTGGTCGGCGCCGGCGATTCCGTCACCGCGCTTCTGATCATCGCCATGTCGGTTTCCGCCTCCCTCGAAGAGATGCTCGAATTGGCCATGATGGGTGCTGCCATTGTCCTCAAAAAACTGGGGACGACAGGCACCGTTTCCCAGGCGGAACTCCTTCGCTTCAACCGCAGCAACCAACCTCTTTCAACAGCCAGGCAATCTGAATAGATAGCCCTCCACTCAGTCCAAGTTAAAGCTTTATGGAATTACCCCAAGACGGCCAGGATTCAGCCACTTCACCCGCCAACTCCGCGCTCGTCGAACGGCTGTCGCAGTCGCACGACCAGCTGCTTTCCGAAATGCAAAAAGTCATTGTCGGCCAGACCGAAGTCCTGGAACAATTGATTCTCGCCATTCTTTGCAAAGGCCATTGTCTCCTGGAAGGTGTCCCCGGCCTGGCCAAGACCGTCATGGTCCAGACGCTCGGAACCATTCTCGACCTGGAATTCAATCGTATTCAATTCACCCCCGACCTCATGCCTGCCGATATCACCGGCACGGATATCATCCAGGAAAACGCCGAAACTGGCCGGCGCAGTTTCGAATTCATGCCCGGCCCATTGTTTAGCAATCTTGTTCTGGCTGACGAAATCAACCGCACTCCGCCGAAAACCCAGGCCGCCCTGCTGGAAGCCATGCAGGAACGCCACACCACCTCGCGCGGCAAAACCTACCGCCTCCCGAATCCGTTTTTCGTTCTCGCCACTCAAAATCCCATCGAACAGGAAGGCACCTACAGTCTGCCTGAAGCTCAACTCGATCGTTTCATGTTCATGGTCAAGGTCGGTTATCCCTCCGAGGAAGAAGAAAAGGAAATCTTAAAACGCACCACCGGATCTCACCGCGCCGTTCTGGCAAAACTTTTCACTGCGGATGAACTGATTGCGCTTCAGGATATCGTGCGCCAGGTGCCGATCAGCGAGCACGTTTACGATTACGTCGTCACTCTTGTCCACGCTACCCGTCCCGGTTCAGGGCGTGAAGTGCCGGATGCCACAAAGTGGCTGCAATGGGGAGCCGGGCCCCGCGCCGGCCAACAACTGATCGTCGGAGCCAAGGCACGCGCTCTTCTCCACGGACGATTCCATGCCACCACGGAAGACGTGGCCGCATTGGCCAAGCCTGTTTTCCGTCATCGCATCGTTTGTAGTTTTGCCGCCCAGGCCGGTGGTTTAAGCCCGGACACCATCATCGAACGAATCCTCGCCCATCACCAACCTCTTGGCCGTAGTGAATAGTCCGAAATGAATCTTCAGACCTCCATTCAGGAACAGGTTCTTCACAAACTGAATTCTGTTTCCATTGCAGCACGCCAGGCGGTCGAAAGCATTCTTAGCGGTCAACACAAATCGATTCGACGAGGCTTATCCATAGAATTTGCTAATCATCGGCCTTATGTTCCGGGTGACGACATACGTCATCTCGACTGGTTCGTTTATGCGCGAAGCGACCGCTACGATGTCCGAGTTTACGAGGAAGAAACGAAACTGCGCGCAACGATCATCCTCGATGCTTCCGGGTCCATGGGTTATGGATCGCATTCCAGGACCAAATGGGATTTTGCCCGCGACTGCGCTGCTGCCCTTTCCTTTTTGATGCTCCGGCAATCGGACTCAGTGGGCCTCTCTATTTTCGATTCGACCGTTCATACTGAGATTCCGGCTGGCTCCACCATGGGCCATCTCATCAGCATGCTGAACAAGCTTGAGGAAACCAAACCTGGCAACGAAACCGACCTCGCGCCAGTGTTGATGCAGGCCGCCTCCCGGTTAAAACGACGCGGTCTCGTCATCCTGATCACCGATGGGTTTGATCGGTCCGAGGCAGTCATCAAAGCCTTGAGCTACCTCCGCCATAAAAAGCAGGAAGTATGGTTTTTTCAAATTCTCGATCCCAATGAACTGACATTTTCCATGACGGGCGTTCTGGAGTTTCAGGGACTCGAAAAGGAAAGAAAACTAAAACTGGATGCGGACCGCATTCGCCATCTCTACCAGGAGGCGCTGCTCCGTCACAACAATCTGCTCGCTGAAGGCTGCCACGCATTGGGCATTCGGCGTTATGTTTTCCAAACCAACGAAGACCTCGCCAACGGAATCATCATGGCGCTCAAAACCTCCGTCGCGCAAGTCCAGCCAAGGGCATGATTCAGTTTTTAAACATCGCCATGGCAGCCGGCGTAGTCGCAGCCTCGATACCGATCATCGTCCATTTGGCGCATCGCAAGAAAACGAAGGTGGTAGAATGGGGCGCGATGCGCTTCCTTGAAGAATTGGTTGCGAAAAGCAGGCGCAAGCTCTTGCTCAATGAATTGCTCCTCCTGCTCTTTCGCACACTTCTGCTTCTTTTCCTGGCTATCGCCCTCACCCGCCCTCTTTGGAATTCAGCACCAAAGAATGCCAATACCAGCGCTCTTCCCACTAATGGAAGAAAAGCGGCGGTAGTGCTGATCGACGACAGCGCCTCCTCCGGCTACGGTCGGTCCTTTTCTACGCTTGAAGGAATGAAGACTCTTCTCTCCGCTTATGTGGATACCCTAAAGAAAGGAGATGAGGTCAGCTTGATCAAACTCTCCGATCTCGGATCCACTCCGGAAGATCCCCTTTTTGATTTGGAATCGCTCCGTGAAAATATACGAACCCTGCAACCTTCAAGTGTGCATTCCGATCTCTCCCGACTCGTCGACGCCGGCTTGAATCAATTCTCCAGGCACGTCAACCCCTCGAAGGAACTGATTATCGTCATGGACGGAATGGCCGATGAAGATTTGACTGATGAAAAACTCCGCGCTCTCCAAACGAAATTAAAAAACCACCAATCCACCTATGGTACACGGCTGCGGGTATTGGTTCCGAAGGCCGGGGAAGAACCTGTAAATGTGGGAATTAAAGAACTCTTCACAGACCAGGTCCTGCTTCCCGTTGACCAGTCAGTCAGTATTCACGTCAAGGTATTTGGCGTCGGATTCAAGGAAACCCGCAAAATGAGCGTCGTTTTGGAAAGCGATGGATCCCTTGTTGGCGAACAGGAAATCATTGCTCGGGATGGTGAGGTTTCCGTTACTTTTACCAATATCTTCAAATCGGCCGGAAGTCATGTGCTCAAGGCAGGATTAAAAGGCAACTCCGATTTCTTTCCGAAGGACGATATCCGGGAATCGATTGCCGAAGTGGTTCAAAGTATCCCGGTTTTGTTGATCGAAAACCCAGCTTCATTCAGCGCCAAAGAACCTTCCTTCATTGCTTCGGCCCTGGAGAGTTCTCAGCATTCGAATTCTCTCTACCACGTTACTCACGTCTCCGCCTCCGATGTCACCGATGCCATGTTTTGGCAAAATCGCGCCATCATTCTGAACGACGTCCCGGCCATCGACTCTCTGCTCGTTGCCGCGCTCGACCGGTTTGTCGTTTCCGGCGGGGGGTTGCTGGTCGCTCTCGGCCCGCACACACGACCCACCATAGTCAATGAATATTGGGCGCGCGGCGGTGAAGGTTTTCTTGCCGCCTCCATCGGTGAAAAAGCAAACCCCACCAATTCGCTTCATGTGGGCTCCATCAACTCCGGTCATCCGCTCTTCGCCACAATGGCCAGCACCGGCGGTGATCCTTTCAAAAGCATTTCCATCCGCGAATATTTTAAACCGGACAAAATTTCGCCGGACTCCGAAATCCTGATCGCCCTCGAAAATGGCGATCCCCTGCTCCTCTCCAGGCGTCGTAATCTCGGCACCATCATGCAGTTCAACAGTTCCCTCGATGTCTCCTGGAATGATTTCCCGGTGCACTCTGTTTTCGTCCCCCTGGTCAGGGGAATCGGCGAGAAAATCTCGAATTACATTTTACCCGGGCACAATCTTGAAGCAGGCACCCAAATCATTATTACCCCGCAAAAAGGATTGGACGCCGGTCCGACACGGCTGCTCGCTCCCTCCGGGCAGCAGGTGCCGCTAAAGCCCACTCAATGGGAAGGCAAAATCGCTTTCATCAGTGAACCTTGTCTGAATACCGGCGCCTACCTCTCCACCCAACCCGAACAACAGGAGCGGTACGCCGTTTCCTTGAATTATCGTGAAGGGCTTTTTCAAAGAGGCACCCGCGAAAAATGGGACGAAACCTTTAGAGGTCTGGATTGGAAGTGGGTTTCCACCGGCGCAGAACTGAATCTCCCGGCGGCGGCTGAAGATACCACTCGCGAACTCTGGAAGGCTTGCGTGGTCCTCGCCATTTGCTTTCTCATCGGGGAAAGTTTCCTCACCCGTCAACACGCCATAGATCAACAATCGGTTCTTCTCACTTCTGCCTTATGAGCTGGAAAATGACCATTGTTGGAATTTCCTGGTGGTTGATTCTGCCGGTCGCAGCCGTTTGCTTTTTCCTGCTCCGATCCATTCTGCGAAAAGAACTCTCCCCTTTGCCAAAGGGACGAGCCCGGCTGCTCCTTGCCCTTAGGATTACGGCTCTCTTTTTGTTGTTGTTCGTTCTCTTGGAACCCACTCTTCGTCATCACGGTTTTTTAAATGCCAAACCCACCGTGGCCATCCTGTTGGATCAATCGGGTTCCATGAACATTTCCGATCGTCAATTATCTTCTGAACAGGTGCTCGCAGAAGCAAAGTCCATGGGGCTCGTTGCCGACTCTGCTGATATTCAAAATCTGGAATGGGACCATTTCATCACTCAGTTGGAGAGCCTTCGTGCTGATCCCAAAGACCTTTCAGGAACAGGCAAAAGCAAACTCTCATACCTCGCGTCTGAAGCGGATTTGTTGGCGAAAAAGGCTACCATCGAAAAAGTGCTGTCCGTCGCGCTTCGAGAAACGAGCGCCTTTCTCCAACAATTGGCCGCCAGCAGCAACAACGAAAAAAGCATCAGCTCTTCCAACCTTGAAAAACGAGTGGAGGCATTGATGCGCCTGAAACCGCCAGGCAAGACCGCCAACCAGGTCAACTTGCCCTCAAATCTTACCAATGGTCCTTCCGCCATACGTTCACTCACCCGGCTGGAACGCGCTCGCGCAGTCATCACCAACCAGGTCATTCCCGCCTTTGGTAAATCCGCTCGAATCAAACTTTTCGCCTTTGACGAACAATCACAGGAAATGACGGATCTTTCCCGGTTGCTGAACTCTCCTGAAAAGCAAACCGATTTTGATTCCTCGCTCCGAACCGTCGGTGAATTGGGCGCAACCGAAAACCTCCAGGCAGCGATTATTGTCACGGATGGAAGGCAAACCATCGGCAAAGATCCCGGGCCCGTACTCCGCTCCCTTTTGGCGCGTGGAATTCCCACCTATGGGATTCAAGTCGGCAGCACCAATTTTCCTGCGGATGCCGTCATTTCATCGGTAAGCGGCAGTTCAGAAATTCTGAAGGACGAAATGATGGATCTGGAAGTAAAGCTCCGCGTTTCCGGCCTCACCAATTCTGACTGGGAATTGCTGATTTCTCAAAACGGAGCCGAAATGGACAGGCGGCTCTTGCATCCAACGGGAGACTGGCAAATCGAAAAATTTCATTTCAAAGCAGAAAACGCCGGCCTTCGGTTGTTTCAGGCCAGGCTGCAGCCTTATTCCGCGGAAACCGGCATTGGCAAAGTCGAGCAACCATCCGGGACTATTTTGCGACAACAATGGAACAATGTTGCCGGTGCAAAGATCAGTGACTTTTACAAAAACAACCTTTCCTCCAAACCACCCACCGTCACGGAAACAGTAGGCTTCGAGCGTATTACACAACGCAAGGGAGATAATTATTTTGAAAAACTCAGCGGATATATTCACGCACCGGTTTCGGGTAATTATACTTTCTGGATCACTGGCGACGAAAGCTGCGAATTCCACCTCAGCCCAACCACCAGGCCCGCAGACAAGCGTCTGGTCGCCTACGCGGAGGAACGCTCCACCCGCGAAGACTGGACTCGCAGCCCCAGCCAGCAATCGACCCCGATAACTCTTCAAGCCAACAAAAAATATTACTTCGAGCTTCTGCACAAGGAAGCTGCTGCCGACGACTTCGTCAGTATCGGATGGCGTCTGCCGGATGGCGCCTACGAGCGTCCCATCTCTCCTTCCCGAATTTCGCCTTTCAAAACCAATTCTGAACCTGGAACCGTGACCGCTGCTCAATCCATGGAGGCCGACGAGGCAAGCTCTCTCAACAACAGCGGCGAACATGTCGCCACCGTGACCGAGGATCCGATCCAGGTCCTGATCCTCGATGCCACCCCTCGTTGGGAAAGCCGATATCTCGCTGCCATGTTCGAACATGACCAGAAAGCAGTGCTGACCCGGAGATATCGCTCCATTTACATGATTAAGCAGGCAAAAGATTTTCTTCCAGCTACCCAGGACGAATGGAATCGCTATGACGCAGTCATCCTGGGCGATCTAACCAATTCAGAACTCCCCAACGAGGCGCAGCAGCAACTCGTGAATTACGTCAGCAAACGGGGCGGCTTCCTCGTTTGTCTCGCCGGTTATCGAGGGATGCCCTCCACTTTTGGCCTGGGTCCTCTCAGCAAGGTCCTGCCAGTCCGCCTTCTCGGACAGGGAAATTCGGACCGAATCCCCATCACCCTTGCCCTCGGTCTGGACGGGGAGGAAAGTCCAATGTGCCGGATCCTTAACGATCCCGGTTTGAACAAACAAATGTGGACGGTCCTCCCTCCTTTGCAATGGCACGCAAGCGGGGTCGCCGCCAAGCCCGCCGCTACTGTTTTGCTGCAATCTCAAAACGCAAACCGCACTCCGATTGTCGCCTACCACCCTTTCGGCGCTGGAAAAGTATTTTGGATGGGCACCAGCGAATCGTGGCGCTGGCGCGACCGCCTCGGCGATGTCGTCCATCAGAAATTCTGGCAGCAGGCCGTCCGTTGGGGACTGACCGGGCGTCTCCGCGGCAAAAGCGATTTGTTGAAAATGTCAATCGACCGCTCCCTGGTGGAACTCGGCGGTTCGGCAGAAATTCGCGCCCGCGCCGTGAAAAAAGACGGAAAAGTTTCCGACCAGCCCATAAACCTCACCCTCGCGCCAGTCGACGACAAAGGCGTAATTAACACAAATCAACAAAAAACAGCATCAATGACCCGCAGCCCCGATAGCAGCGACCTCTGGCAATACCAGCTCGCCGGGCTCCCCGAGGGCAAGTGGGCTCTCACCGTCAACTCCACCGAACCTGAACTGGCCAAAGAGTCCGAAACACGCGAAATCTACGTCAAGAAATCGCCCGGACGGGAACTCGAGAATCTGTCGGCCGACCTGGTTGGCCTGGAAAGGACCATCCATCATTCCGGTCAGGTCGTGGTCCCCCTCAGCGAGGCCAGGCAACTCGCAGATTACGTCTCCGCATCTGTCCATCCCCGCGCCTTCCCACAAACCCGAACTTACACGCTATGGGATAATTATTTTATAATTATAATTGTTAGCTGCGTGCTCGCTATGGAATGGGTGTTGCGCCGGAGATTCGGTCTTCCCTGATCTGATCTGATCTGATCTTATCTTTTCTCCATCGTCACATCGCCGCCGATGATCCGCTCCAGGTGCCCATGTTCCGTTCTCAGGAGCAGGGCTCCATCTTCGTCCAGGGCTTCAGCCACTCCTTTGACGCATCTCTCCCCCATTCGTATCGAGACTTGCTGCGAAAGCGTGGAACAGTTTTCCTGCCATTCCTGCGCCACCGTATGGAATTGCTTCGATGCAATCTTTTGATACTCCACATTAAGTTCAGTCAGCAACTGACAGGCGAGCTCGGCCCGCAATATCGGCCGCTTTGTTTCCACGCTCAGCGAAGTGGCTATCGGGCGGATGTCCGGAGGGAAATCCTCATGGGACTGGTTCACGTCCACGCCTATCCCCAAAATCAGGTAGCGAATCCCGTCCAGTTCCGCATTTAACTCGGTCAAGATACCCGCCACCTTTTTCTTCTTTATCAGGATATCATTCGGCCATTTGATCTCCGGCTCGATCCCGGTGTGAATGGATATCGCCCGCCGAATCGCTGTCCCAGCCGCTATGGTAAGCTGGGTGGCGCACTGGGGTCTCAGTTGCGGGCGAAGCAAAATGGAAAACCAAAGTCCTTTCCCCGAAGGTGAAAGCCATTTGCGACCCAACCTGCCCCGTCCTTTGGTTTGGCTCTCCGCGAATACAACGACTCCTTCCCGAACACCATCCCGGGCAAACTTTTCCACCACGTCGTTGGTCGAAGTCGTTTCCTGGTAGACGTGAATCTCCCGGCCAATGATGACGCTCTCCGGAAGTCGTGATCGAAGCTCGTCTGGATGCAGTACATCCGGCACAGAGACCAGTTTATAACCAAGATGCGGACTGGCGGAAATGTCGTAGCCGAGCCGGCGCATCTCTTCAATGCGCGCCCAAACGGCCGCGCGGCTTATCCCCAGCCGATGGGAGAGATCGGCTCCGGAGACCGATGCTTCAGTCGAGCGCAAGGCCCGTAATATCTGGGAATCGAGGCTCATCTTATAAATTCTCAAAGTCCAAACCGATGTCCACAGCCCGGGCAGAATGGGTGATGGCCCCAACCGAAACAAAGTCTACACCCGTTTCTGCAATCGCTCTAATCGAGGTAAGGTTGACTCCCCCACTAGCTTCCGTCTGACATCGACCTTGCGCCATCTGAACCGCCTGTCTCAACTGCTTGAGAGTCATGTTATCCAGGAGCACAATGTCCGCTTTAGCTTCGATGGCTTGAGCAACCTGCTCCAACGTGTCTGCTTCGACCTCGACCTTCAATTTCGGGAATTGCGCCCGGGCACGCAAAATAGCTGCTGCGATGGCATTCGGCTTTTCGTATCTCAGGGTGGTCAGGTGGTTATCCTTGATGAGGATGAGGTCGTACAAACCGTTTCGATGGTTCTGTCCACCGCCGCAAGCCACCGCGTACTTTTCCAATGATCGCCATCCCGGAAGGGTTTTTCGGGTATCGAGTATCTTGCAATGGGTTCCCTCCACCAGCTTTACAAATTCAAGCGTGGCGGAAGCTATGCCAGAAAGTCGTTGCAAAAAGTTAAGGCTGACGCGCTCTCCCGTCAAAATAGGCCCGGCATTTCCCTCTACCTGGCAGAAGGGCTGTCCAGCAGCAATCAGGGTTCCGTCGCCGAAGAAGAACCTAACCTGCAAGCTGGGATCCAGTTTATGGAAAACCCATTCTACCAGGTCGCTGCCCGCCAGCACGATGGATTCCCGTGGAACAAAGAGCGCGCTGGCCTGGGAATCATCAGGAATAAGTGCCAAAGTGGTCGCATCACCGGTCCCGATATCCTCCTCCAACGCATCATTTACCAGCCGTTCGAGTCGAGGAGTAAAATCCAAGTGCATCGGAAAGTTTGTAAATTTGTGCGTTTTCCTGCAATTCAAACTTTAAAGTTTAAAAAATGTAGTCCAGAGTGTTGCTTATGCCCACATTGCGCCTGCTATTATGCCTACTTATAGCCATATCTTCGGCGTACGGGCAGGCGTTCTACGACAACTGGGAACCCGACATTCGACGTTTTGAGTCGATGGACAGTACCAACCCGCCCCCTCCCAATTCAGTTTTGTTCGTAGGAAGCTCCAGTATTGTAAAATGGACCACCCTGGCCCAGGACCTTCCTGAATTCAATCCCATCAACCGAGGTTTTGGCGGCTCTGAAATCGATGACACAGTCCATTTTGCCGACCGAATCGTCATCCCCTATCATCCCAAGATCATCGTAATGTACGCAGGCGGGAATGACATCAGTGCGGGGAAATCGCCAGAAAAGGTCGCGTCCGACTTCCAGGCATTCGTGGAAAAAGTCTGGAGCGCACTTCCAGATACCCGAATTCTATACATCTCCATTTCCCCGAATCCAAGGCGGTTTGCTCAAATCGACAGAATTCGACGAGCCAACCACATGATCCGCCATTACTGTCACACCGATCCCAAGCTCTCGTTTTTAGATGTTTTTGGTCCCATGTATCCGCATGTCAAAAAAGCGGATATTTTCGCCAGTGATGGTCTACACATGAACGCTGCAGGCTATAAATTGTGGACTCCGCTGGTGAGACAGCACCTTCTCCGACTTTCTGCTGGTACGGACGTGGCCGCCATCAACTGAAGCTAATTATTCTGCCTCGGAAGAGAGTCGACCGGAAACCCGAGTTCGCGCAATCTCTGGAGCTTATAAAGAAGCGCTCTTCGGCTGATACCAAGCGCTTTTGCGGTTTCGGTTCTATTGTAATCGTGTTTCTGAAGAGCATTAACAATGGCCTCGCGTTCCATCCCCTCCAGTTTTTCCTGTCCGCCGGTTTCTTTTGCGCCGTCCAATATTCCGTCCGAATTGGATCGAACACGGCTCGTGAGGTGTTCCGGCATTATCAATTCACCGCGAGAAAGAAGGGCTGCGCGTTCCATGGTGTTGCGCAATTCGCGGACGTTTCCTGGCCACTTATAATCGAGCAGGTATTTGGAAACGGCTGAAGAAAAACGGGATCTGGATTGGCTAAACTCGGAGATGAATTTGGTGGCCAGGGGCAAGATGTCCTCCTGACGCTCCCGCAAAGGCGGGATATTTAGTTCAATCACATTGAGACGATAAAAAAGATCTTCACGGAAAAGACCTTTTTTGACCAGTTCTTCCAGGTTCTTATTGCTTGCCGCAATAATTCGGACGTTACATTGGATTTCCTGGTTGGAACCGACTCGATGAATTCTGCCGTCCTGAGTGACACGAAGCAGCTTTGCCTGGAGTTGCGAGGTCATTTCCCCAATCTCATCGAGGAAAATAGTTCCGCCATCCGCCCTCTCAAAAAGCCCAATTCTCGTATTTACGGCCCCGGTAAAGGCTCCCTTGACATGGCCAAAAAGTTCGCTCTCCAGAAGTGTTTCGGGAATGGCTGCGCAATTGATCTTAACCATGGCAACCTTGTTGCGATTGCTCCAAGCGTGAATAACATCCGCCAGAACCTCTTTGCCAACGCCGCTTTCACCACTTAGCAAGACACGCGAATCAGACGCTGCTACAAGTGAAGCGTCACGAAAAACGGACTGCATGAGCGGACTCGCGGACACGACGTTAGGAGGAAGCGGTTTGTCCGAATTACCCCGCAAAGGGGCCGAATCACTCAGGCCCGTGGCCTGTCGGACAGCGGTTAACAATTCATCCAGATCGATGGGCTTGGCGAGATAATTGAGAGCCCCATCCCGCATGGCGCCAACGGCCTCGCGTATATCCGCATATCCAGTGACCAACAGCACAGGCAGCTTCGAATGTTTAATGCGGGCGCGACGCAAAGTTTCCAGGCCAGAAATGCCGTTCATCCTGACATCACTAACCATCATGCTCACACGGGAAGCATCAAGCACGGTAAGGGCTTCTTCACCCGAAGAGACGACGTTGGTGTCGAAATCCTGGCTGCGTAAAAAGGTGTCAATAAGGCTACGCTGACTCTGATCGTCATCGACGATAAGAATGCAGGGACGACCGATTACCTCTTTGGCACTGGGGGACATATTAAGATACTACTCGAAGATGGCGAATTGTGAAACATGCGCCCCAGGGTTCATTACCGTTACAAGATATTTCCCATCCATGAGCGAGAACTATTTGTTGGACAATTGCCAGTCCCAGCCCTGTTCCTTTGGCATGCGTGGTGAAATAAGGTTTAAATACGTCGAGACGATGCTCCTCTGAAATTCCGGGTCCAGAATCGCGAATCTCCAGGAGGGCTTCCGGGCCAGGTGGATGAATAATTTTAATCTCGATCATTCCTCCAGGTTCGACGGCCTGGATAGCGTTCAGGGTGAGATTGAACAGGGCCTGGCGTAAAAGCTGTTCGTCAGCCTGGATGAGAAGCTCGGTTTGTTGGTGTTCGATGACGATCTGCTTTTCCTGAGCGTCATAGAGGAGGGTTTGAACGACATCCTGAACGACGCGGGAAACAGCCACAGGAGACTGGCGAACTTCACGAGGACGTGAATAATTAATAAATTCGTTGAGTTGAGCGGTGACACGATCCGCTTCCATCATGATTGCCTGAGACTTGGATTTAATCTCATCGGAGGCGGTGGATTCCTTGGATATAATTTGAGCCAAACCGCGAACGATATTCAATGGATTGCGGGTTTCATGAGCAAGTCCTGCAGCAGCCAGGTTCATTTGCTTCAGATGCATGTTCATCTCGCTGGCTTTAACCAGTCGCAAGCCGAGGTCGGCGGATCGTTTGGTGTTTCGCCATGCGAACCCAGCCCCTACGACACTCAGAGTGGAAAGAAACCCGATTATTCCGCGCAATTGGAGATCCTGCAAAGAGGCAGTTTCTACCGGCTTTGCCGACATACGAATAACAAAGCTGTGCAATCCTTGTTTGGCCATGAGGCTCTGCCATTCTTCGGGAGACATCCAGGTTGGGCGTCTATATTGTGGGGGAATTCGAAGAGGTCGGCGATCCGTAACATCGGTACGGTGGGGCTGATCAGCGGTATCCTCTAAATTCGTCGTTTTTTCCAGGGTTGGAATTTCAACGGAAGGTTTGTCGAGGGCCGGGGGCTGATTGGTTATTTTATCGAGGCCAGCAACGTCGTTCGTTGGGACGAGACCGGTCGAAGGGATGACAAAGGCCGTCCGGATTATGTCATTGGAAGAAACAGAGTTTGATCCTAAATCGACGGGATTGGCCAAAACCATGGCGTGCTGGGTCCAAGTCACTTCGCCCATTACCGCGCGCTCTTCATCGCCGCCTGGGGCTGCACCTGCTTTAACAACAACATGGTTTGAGGAATTGCGGAGCGCAATGAATTCGAGTTCCCCAGGCTTTATGAGTTCGTTGAGAGCCAACTCCAGCCTGATTTGGGGGACGATGCCCCGACCGCGCCTTTCGGAGCGGATAACCAGACCGACTGTTGTAGTGATTGCCCGAGCGCGATCAACGAGAGTTGCGCGGGCCGCATTAACGACACGCTTATGTTCGCCCCACTGCCAAATGAGCAATAGAAACCAAACAGCCGCAAGCGTTAAGTAGACCCAGAATCCTCGTTTCATCAATGAATCCTATTTGACTTTTTTCGGCTTCACAGTGGGAGGGGCTGGTGCGCGCTCGGTGCTAAGTATCCTGTTGAGTTCCTGTTCGGGAAACGCCTTCTTGGTGTCTTTCAGCTTGTCATACTCAACAGCAGTAGCTTCAACGAGATCGCTCGGTTTCATTATCACTGTTGGAGTGATGAATATAATCAGCTCTGTCTTGGTATCCGAATTCACAGTGCGTTTAAAGAGTGCGCCGAGATAAGGAATATCGCCCAAGAGCGGTATTTTCCGATCCTGATGGTTGACTTGAGTGCCAATGAGGCCGCCAATAGCCACGGTCTGTTTGTCAGGTGTCACGACCACTGTATCTGCGGATCGCTTGTCGATCACAGCGGCGTTCACTCCCTGCGAAATGTTCACCGTTTTATCGCTGACGGAGGAAATTTCCGGCGCAAGAATCATTTCTACCATTCCTTCGGAGTTGATGAAAGGAGTGACGCGAAGAATGATGCCGATGTCGGAATAAGTTACGGTATTGATCTGGCCATTTACCGCATCGAACCTGGTATTGGTGATAAAGGGAACCTGTTGACCGACAACGATCGTTGCCTGTTGGTTGTTTCGGGCAAGGATGGAGGGTTGCGAGAGGATTTCGGTCTTTCCAGTGACCGCCAAGGCACGAATGGCGGCGGCAAAATCATTGCCAACTATTTTGTACAACCCACCCCCAGCAGCGACAGAAGCGGCATCCTGAATCCCAAATCCCGAAGAAGCAGTCCCGGTAATGGTGCTGCTGGGCTGATGGGTGTAAGAGCCTTCGACCCCAAGGTCGAGATCTTTGCCGCGCGTCACCTGCAGAAACATGACTCTCAGCAAGACCTGCGGCTTCGGCTTGTCGAGGTTGGCGATTACTTGTCTGATTTGGGCGAGTGTTTCGTCGTCGGCAATCACCACGACCTGGCGAGTTTCGGGATCGACGGAAATCATAGCATCACCGATGTCAGTCGATCTCGGATAAGAGCTCGAGCCTGAAGAGCTACGGGCTGCTCCGCCTCCGCCGCCAGTTCCGCCTCCACCGCCACCGGTACGTCCCCCCCCTCCGCCGCCGCCACCGGTTCGTTGGGCCTGGAGGTCAGCCGAAAACAACATAAGTGCGGCCAGGATTACGAGCCTGAAAGTCTGCCTTGTATTTAAAGAAGTATACATGTGAATTTCTCTTGAGTTTCAATTATTGACCAAGACCGCGAGAACTGCTTCCGAGACCAGAAGATGAGCTGGTTCGATTCGCATTTTGAGCGTTTTGTTGTTGCCTCGAGGTAAGAGCATTATTTTGACTATTAGCCGAATTCCGGCTGTTGGAGCTTGCGAACAACTCATTGAGAAGCGTTTTGACTTCGTCAGGATCCGCGGCTTGCAAGGCAAAATTCTCCACATGCTTTTTGCGGGAAGCATCGTTGTCGAGCTGGGCTACCATTTCGGCAATTTGAGGCATCAGTTCTTTAGCAGCGCTAACAATAATGGAACTTGTCCGCGGATCAGGAACCGAAATTACCCTCCCTTGTTTTTTTGACCTTTCGCTGACTGCCGTGGAGGCAGTTGCTGCTCCCCTCCCGCCGAGGCCTCCTCCTCCTCCGAATCCGAATCCACCCCCAAAACGAATTCCACCGCCACGAGTATCATCTTGCTTGTTCGGGTCTGGGAAAATACCGGTCAAAAGATCGGTCATTTCTGTGGGATCCGCATTTTTCAAATGGAAAACACGCAGTTCAGTTAGATCCTGGACATCGGTATCGACTTTCTTGATAAGTTCCTCGATCGATGTGAACTGGCTTTCATTGGCACTGACAATAACGCTGTTGCTGTGTTCGTCGGAAACGGCAACCACTTTGTTGGCTGTGGCAACAGCATTTGCATTATTGCCACGACCGCCGCCGCCAGCTCCGCCTCCACGACCACCGGCGCCGGCGCCACCGAAACCTCCTGCACCACCAAATCCTCCAGCTCCACCGAAGCCTCCTGCACCGCCAAATCCTCCAGCTCCACCAAAGCCACCCGCACCCCCAAAGCCGGTCCCACCTGCACCGCCTGCGCGACCTGTCGTGGCAGAGGTGTCAGTAAACAAGTCTTTAATGGTGGCAGCCAATGCTTTGGCATCGCCATACTTTAAAGGATAAACCCGAATGCTGGTGGAACCAGAAACCTGCGAATCCAGAGCGGAGACGATTTCCACGAGTCGACGGATGTTAATCTGGGTATCTGTCATGATAAGCGCATTTCCGCCTTCGTTAGGGACAAGGGAAGCGCCGGACGGAACCAAAGTGGCAAGGTCACGCGCCAGCTGGCTGGCATTGATGCTCTTGACGGGAATAATCTGAGTGACCACATCCGCAGTTCTTTCGATCTTCTCTGGTTCGTTGCCTTTAACGATGCGAGTGTTGGCTTTAACAGCGCTTTCTTTTTCTACGATGGTCAGAATCTTGCCATTTTGAAGCACCGCAAAACCGTTCTTATTAAGTCCGGCGCTAAGCAAGCTGATAGCTTCCTCCCTGGTCACGGGCTGACTGCTGTAGACATCCATGGTTCCACGCACTGGAACGAGGGGGACGATGACGAAACCGGTTTCTTCTGAAAATCGAGTCAAAACCTGATCGAGTGGCATGTTTCTCAGGTTTAAAAGAATTCCTTCCCCGCTATTAGTCGAGGTGGAAGCGGCCTTTGGAACAGCAGCTACCTGGGCAGCCGGAACCCCGCCGACGGGTGTTTTGGCAGCTGGAGTTGTAACTGGAATAGCAGCAGATCCAACCCCGGCAGCGGAAAGAAGGGATGTCTGTGCTGCCGCCTTCTTGGCGACTTTACGCTGAGCCTTTAAAAGCTGATCCGGGGTCAGCGTCGGCAGGGCGGCATCCGAGCCAACTGCCGCGGTCCCGTTGGTTGCGCTGGAATCATTAGTTGCTGCCGACGACATGAAGGCAAACGCAAACGTTAGGGCGATGATAGGTAGTTTTTTCATTTTGATAGCTCTTTTTCGCGGTTTTCCATCAGGCGTTTCATGACTTCTGAGACCTCGGCGCTGCCCGCCGAAGAGGAGGTGGTTGTGGTTGCGGACGTGGAGGACGATGAATCTGAATTTGTTGAGATTGGTGCGGGTTCGGGTGCCGCGCTAAGGGTCCAGGCTCCTTCATTTTCCCGGCGCAGATAATTGCCGAGTTTCATTTCAACGGGATCATTTGTTCCGACAAGGGTGACCGCTTTGTTGGTGATTTTGTCTACTTTATAGCCGGCAATTGATTCGCCCTTTTTTAGACTCTTTTGGTATTGATAACTCGAACCAGCGAAGAAAGCCGTTTCACCTTTCGTGCTGAGCATGGTTCCAACCAGGCCAAAAGATTCAACCCGTGGAGCAAGGGTCCTTGGCCCAGTATTGACAGAAGACCTCCCAGGTCTTCGGCTTTGATCAAATATATTCCGAGACGTCAGTACTTTGAGCGGATCCACCGGCCTGGAGGAAATCAACTTGTTCGTAGTTGCAACAGAGTTGGTTGAAGATTGACTGATCCTGGAACGACCTTCAGTGATGGGCCGATTGTTACTATTAGCGGGAGCTTGAGTAACGGGGGCATTCGTGCTCACTTCTAGTGGCGCAGGATTGGTCTCCTGAGCGAACGAGGCTTGAATGAACGACAGGGAAACCAAAACCGAGAATAGTCGCTTCATTTGCCCTCCATTTGTGCAAGCCTGAGGCCGCTGATCATTAGTGCCAATGTCATTTGTTGTCCATTGTTGTCGTGCGTGGTTAGTTCGAGAGATTCGACTTTGAGAGCCATTTGCGAATGCTCGATTTGGTTAATGAACCTGGCGATTGCATCCATGGTGCCAAGCGCGTCCACCCTGCATTCCAAAACGGAGTAATCCTCGGTAGCGCCATGCTTCCAGTTGGGTTTAATATTGCTGACACTAACCCGGGTTTCCTGTGACCACTTGTCCATCGAGTTGAGAAGGAGGCCTTCAGCTTCGGAAGTCGTCTTGGGAAGAGTTTGTTTCTTCATGGCTTCCCAACGATTATCCATCACGGTTGCCAACTGCAACTTGCCCTTATTCTGAGTGATTTTTTTCCGAAGGTTGGTTACGTCTTCAGCGCGGGTTTTCCAGAGATTGGTGAGCGGGGTGAAAATGACTTTATCAGCCACCCAAAGGCCAACCACGACAATGGCGACGATGATCAGGATCTGTTTGCGGTTGTTTGGATTCATGGTTTTGATGATTCTGACCAGTGAAAATTGAAAGTGAACTGAACCGGGGCCTTGGAGCCTTTCAAGCTATCCAATGCGAGACTGTCTATCTGATTGAGGGCACGCAAGGCCGCGAGAGTTTTATATAATGAATTCTTGTCGGTAGCGACACCAGAGCAGCTGACATTGGCACTATTCCGAATGTCAACAGTCTTGGCTGAGACAGAACCCGCTTCAGGGAATGCCTCGGACATCCTGGCAAGAATAGTAAGGTTGGGAGAAGTGGAGCTGAACCAGGGGCGGTACTTTCGCATTTCTCCTTGCAGCGCGTCATACTGATCCACGTTTTTCTTCATACCTGCCCATTCCGCCCGAAGCTGAGTGAGCTGATACTGCTGGTAGCCGAACATTCCAATCAACAGCAAAGCAACAGCGGCTGCGCCGGTTACTGGATAAACCAACTGCCTGGAAGAATATCGGGTGGAGACTTTGCTCCAGAAACTTGGAGGGGCCTCAAGATATTCCCAATACTCGTCCGGCTTTTGGCTCAGGCGACGGGCTGCAAGGCCCGCTTCGGGAGAAACTTTAACCGATGTGCTAATTTTCGGAGATCCCTCCGTGCCTGAATAGGATTGGATATGCCTGACCGTCATCCCCATGGGGGATAATTTTTGTTTTAGAACTTCCAAAAAACCGGAAATCTTAGGATTATTCCCAAAAAGATTGATCTGATCTATTTTTCCAGAGATATCGCGAGGCAACTGACCCAGAGTGATGCGAAGTTCGCGAAAAATCATTTCGCCGTTGGCGCGGATATCGATGTTTTGATCATCGAAAGCCATTTCGATGGTGCGAATGGAAACAATGCTAGTTCCGAAAGCAATGAGCAGATCGATTCGATTTTCGCCAACGAGGGCAGTAATGACGGATGAACCGGCCTTGGGCAACGCGCCTGGGAGTGCGGCGATGGCAAGAGCAAAACTAGTAGGCTTGAGACCCGCAGCAGTGAGCACCTCCTGGAGCTTTTTGAGATGGGACCGAGAAACGCCTACCTGGGTGGCATAGGGCTCGCCATTGGGAGAAGTATAGTTGGTGAGAGTAGTCTGGAGTTCATCCACAGGTGTTGGAAAACCCCTCTCTGCCTCCAGCTGCAAAAAGTCAGCTACGTCCTCCGCTTCCAGAGCTGGAAGCTTGGAATGCACGGAAAATGCCCAATTGAGCGGAAGCCCAACCATGCAATTCTTTTCATTGATTCCGGATGCCTTGAGAAAATCTTTAATTTCACGACCCACAATGGCTGGATCATGACTCAGGAGATCGGTTTTGAGTTGGGTCGAAACATCCTTCTCCACCTCAATCGTATCCCTTGAGATTTTTACAAAGACGGCATGCAGGGCATGACCGTCGATGGTTAAACCGAGGGCAGAGTTTGGTCTTCGTTTATTTACCCACTTCATTAGCGTATATCCTTCTTTAACAGTTGATCGTGAATTTTGCTACCTAGCGGCCATCCCAGATAAGTCAGATCCTGCCTTGACAGGATTACCGGGGCGAGCTGGCTGGTATCGAAAATAAAGCGCGTTCGCCGAAAGCCTCGTCCATATTCACCAACGGCCGCAATATCGGCAGTGAACTGGCAGGACTGTCCGATTAAGTAGGGTCCCGCTGCCTGGATGGTGGCGGTGTCGAGGACTTCTTTAACCCAGGCCACCGTGGCCAAAATTTGGGGATTAGAAGCCCGGTAATTGACCAAAGCAGATGCCTTATCCAATGATATGCCAGGAATGCAGGCGAGGACCGCCTCGGGGGCAGTATTCACGTTGACGGCAGAGACGGCCATACTGTTCGTGGAATAAAGCTGAGCCTCCACAGTTTGGAATTCCTGAACCGTCATTCCGCTGAGCGCGTAGAACTCCAGCACACTACGGGCGCCTCTTGGTCCAAGGGCGGCCATGATAGCGTTGGCTCTTGCAGCCTGGAGAGATTGCGTGAGCAAGCTTCGAATTGCGTTAACGCTGGAAACTTCCGTTTTATTGGTGCCATTCGCCATGGTGGCGGACTGTCTACTGTGCACCGTCAAATACTCGCAAATTCCGGGATCAAGCCGACCGTCCTTATTATCCTCCGGAGACAAGACATTTCCATCGTTTTCATTAGGGTCCAAAAAGCCATTCTGATTGGCATCTTCGCCGTAGAGGATTTCCAAAGTCGCGCCATAGACCAGACGCAGTTCGTCCACACTTTCGAACGGAGCATTCTTGCATTTTCGCGGCGGGGAGAGCCGCTGATAGACATCGTCTTCTGCGCCGCCATCCGAAACCGTGGCATCCGCATCTCTCCAGTCGATGATGGCTGCGGCAAACTCGTGAGTCATGCCGGGAAGAAGCTCCAACATGGCGGCCGTGACTGTATTTAAATTTAACTTCGAATTCTCATCGACCAAACCAAAAGTGGGTGCGATGGGATTGACGGTAGTATTATTGGTGCGGCCTATGAACCAGAATTTCCCGTCACCAACGGTGACTCCTTCGGAGTCGTAGTCCAAGGGGTTGGGAATAGCGCCGTTGGTGGCATAAGTAGCGAGAACGAATGTGGCATATCGACTGGCTCCCAGTAAAACCTGGTCCGATTCCATGGCAGAAACCCGGTTGGCTGCGCCCCTGACCTCGAAGGTCATGGATTGGCCGAAATAGAGAGCGAGGGTCACGAGGCCGAAGCAAATTGTCAGGACCAGGATAAAAACGGATCCTGTTTCGTGACTTCTCGTAGAGCTTGATGAGGAAAATATCACTTATTGGTCCTCGTCTGGCTAATGATGGGGACGAGCAATTCCAAGGGTGTCTTGGTGGAATTGCCCTTTTGGTCGTCAGTAAAAGTGAAAGAAACTTTTACCGCGACAGGCAAATTAGTGGTTAGGGTGCTATCCCATGAATCGATCCATGCTGCGCCATCGTAGTAACTGAAGATAACATTATCAATACCTCCGAGCACCCATTCCTGGGAAAACTCCTCGACGTTGACAGGGAGAAGATTCGAACTAACGGCCCTGATGAGATCTTTTCCGCTGCTGCCCCCGTGATTGGCCGGAACGTTGAGGAAGTAGCCAACCTTCCTCATTTCACTCCAGGAGGCGTCATCATCGTTGTTTTTGCCCACGGCAGTATAGAGAAAAGGGCTAACCTTAGTACCGATGTTGGCAGTGCTGCCATCGGAAATAGTATCCAGACTTTGAAACGATCCGGTCATGATGCCACCTGGAAACCGAACGCCTTCAATGTCTCGTTTCATGACCATCAGGGCATGCTGGATCGGAAGAGAAGTCTCAAAGCTATCGTTCGCTTTCATCGTCAACCGAAGGGCAGTAAAAAACACGCCCGTAATGGCGGCGAGGACGATGGCAAAAATAGCGACTGTGAGAAGGATCTCAATGAGAGTAAACCCCTTTTTCAAACGCGATGGATGACGGGTTTGAATCATTGGGTTGGCGGCACTCCGTTGGTGGAAACGCCGGAAGTATCGTAAAGGGTATGAAGCTTTAGGTCGTAGTTTTGGCCTTGAACCGCATAGGTGACTTTCAAAGTCACAAGTCGCAAGCTGTTCTCCACCCCCCATGCGGACGATTCCATATTCCACGTATAAGTGCGCCCGGCTTCGACGACGGTGCCCTGTTGGCCGGACTGTTGCATGCCATTTACCACGGTCTGTTCCGTGAGTAAACGGTCGGCAATGACGGCGGCCCGCACTTTGCGTTCCGCAACTTGTCCCGCTCGACTTGAGATTTGCACCGCTTTCAGGGCGACAGGAACCAGGATCGACATGAAAACCATGGCAACCATGACCTCGATAAGGGTAAACCCAATGACCTTATCGCTTTTGTGTGATGAAAAGGTCATTTGTTTTGATTTCAAACCTGCTCAAACTGCGATCTGGAGCGAGCCAAAGAGTCGAGACAGAAGGTCGATCTATTTCCACCCATGGAGTATTCTCGTCGAGGAAACCGTCCGGGGTGAACTCGATTTCATCGGCCTTTTTCGTGTTAACGATAGTCGAAGTGGTAATCGTTGAATTTGCCTTCTGCAGAGGCTGGTTGCCCATTTGAATGGTCAAATCGCGAGCGAGGGTAAATTCAATGGCCTTGGAATCTACCTGTTCATAGTTCACGTTGATTTTTGCACCGTAAGTTCCGGCTTTCTTGTTAATCCACAAAGTTATGGGCATGCCTTCGGACGTAGCCCTACTTTGCGCATAACGCGTCAAAGCAAGAAATTGTCGAGCTTCCGAGTCGAGAGTCCGGCCTTTAAAAAATTTTTGTAAACTGGTGGCGGACATGGCCAGGACGATGACTAGAATCGCCATGACCAGGATCAACTCCAGGAGGGTGAAGGCGCTTTTTCTTTGCTTGACCAACAAGTTCACGAATTATTTTTTAATAGGAACTCATCGATTACTTCTTGGTGGTATAATTGGCAATATCATCGTCGGTGCCCATCTTCCCGTCAGGGCCGGCGGAGATGATGTCGTAACCGTTCATGGTGTGCTTGCCGGGATACTCATAAACATAAGGGTTACCCCAGGGATCATTAGGAATATTGTCGCCCTTAAGATAAGGACCTTTCCAACTGTTGCCGTCTCGAGGAGCATTGATCAAATCGGAAAGACCGGTTTTGCCCTGAGGATAGGCCCCCATGTCCACTTCATAAGTATCAAGGGCAGTTCCGAAAAGGGCTATTTGGGATTGAGCTGCAGTCTGTTTGGCCTGCTCGGTTCTGCCGGAAAACTTGGGAACGACAATGGCAGCGAGAACTGCCAGGATGATGAGCACGATCAGCAATTCAATAAGGGTGAAAGCGCTTTGCCTGCTAACACGTTGCTTGTTTGGTTTATTATAGCTTATTTTCATGTTGTTACTTTTTATTTAATATGATCCTGCAAAGAGAAGATCGGAATGACCATTCCGATAAAAATGGTGCCAACAAAAGCCGCAATCATGAAAAGCATGAGAGGCTCGGCAAGCGCCACAGTGGTTTTTAGTTGACGATCCAAATCACCCTCGGTGACGTTGGCAATACGAAGAAGCTCGACATCAAGTCGACCGCTTTCCTCCGCGACTGAAATCATTTCAATAGTGGAGCCAACGAACAAAGCACGACATTCCCCTAGACTGGCGCCCAGTTGTTTACCTTCCTTAACGCGTTCGATAGAGTTGGAAACGGCATCAGTCAGGATTTGATTGCCAATCGAACGCCGGGCAACATTCAAGCCATTGATCAGCGGGACGCCGGCGCCAAGCAAAGTTCCCAGCATACGACAAAAACGAGCCATGGCGAATTGAGCCACGAGAGGACCAATCATGGGTAATTTCAAAAGGATGTCTTCCCAAACCCTTCGGCCTTTTTCGGAGGTAAACCAAGTCCTTAATGTAAATCCAAGTCCTACTATCCCAGCGAGGAGAAAGAGCCCGTAATGCCGTACTACTTCGCTCACGCCGACAATGATTTGGGTAATCATCGGCAGCTCAGCACCAAAGCCTTTGAAGATGTCCTGAAACTTGGGGATGAAGAACACGAGAAGAAAAATCAGGACGGCGATGGCCAGCAGCAGCAGGATGGCGGGATAAATCATGGCGGCCATCACTTTGCCTTTCATCTCCTTTTCGCGAGCCTGAAAATCGGCAATTTGGGCAAGCACGACGTCGAGAAAACCGCCAGTTTCGCCGGCCTCAACCATGGCCACATAAATCTTCGGGAAAGTCTCCGGTGATTGTGACATCGCGGTGGCGAGGGACATACCATCCACTACCCGGTCATGTATCTTCTTCCATTGATCACGGGCAATAGGATTGCCGGCTTCCTTGTAAAGAATAACCAGGGCCCGGCTGAGTGGAATTCCGGAAGACAAAAGACTGGAAAGCAACCGAGTAAAGCTTTCCAGCATTTTTGCTGTGACTTTTCCGCCGAAGTTAAAATTCGGAATGGCCTTACCTCCCGGAACTTCTTTCTCGGCTTTTCCGTTTGAGGAGGTTTTTGGCAGTGGAGCAGGCTTGGAAATAGCTTTGGTAGCAGGAGCTTTTGGTTTCGGAGCGGGTTTTGATCCTGGGGTGGCTCCCTGTTCATTGACCCGGATAGGTCTCAAGCCAAGTCCTTCGATCCGACGAAGGGCTTCTTTACGGCCGACAGCTTCCAACTCGCCCTGGACTGAAGTGCCGTCCTGTTGCAAACCTTTGTAAGTGAATGTGGGCATGAATTAACTTATTATTCGGTGGTTGCTTTTGCGTCGTCTGGGGATTCATCGGGCTCATCCATGGCAGAGTCTTTAGTTACGCGGAAAACTTCTTCAGGGGTGGTTTCACCCATGCCGACTAAACGCCAACCGTCGTCGGAGAGGGTCCTCATGCCTGCCTTGCGTGCAGCAACGCCGATCTCACCAGAGGAAGCATTTTTTAAAATCAGTTTGCGAATTTCTGCGCTGGTATCCATCCATTCAAAAATTGCACGCCGGCCATGGTACCCGGTGTTGCGACATTCTTTGCAGCCGACGGCTTTGTAGAAGACAGTCGCTGGGGGCACACCCAGTTGCATCTTAATCCCCTTCACCTGATCAGAGGTATCCTCGGCCTTGCACTTCTTGCAGAGAACACGGACAAGTCGTTGCGCGAGCACGGCCTCGAGGGAAGAAGCAACCAGATAGGGCTCCACTCCCATATCGACAAGCCGGGTAAGCGCACCCGGGGCATCATTCGTATGAAGGGTGGAGAACACGAGATGCCCGGTAAGCGAAGCTTGAACGGCAATTTGAGCGGTTTCCTGGTCGCGTATTTCACCGATTAGCAGCACATCCGGATCGTGACGCAGGATTGCCCTGAGTCCGCGTGCGAAAGTCAGACCGGCTTTTTCAGAAACCTGGATTTGGTTGACCCCTTTGAGTTGATATTCAATAGGGTCTTCAATGGTGATGATTTTTCTTACTGCATCATTAATCTCATTGAGTGCAGTATAAAGAGTGGACGTTTTTCCGGAACCCGTAGGGCCGGTGACGAGGATGATACCGTGCGGCAAACCGAGAACCTTCCTAAACGAGCGCAATTCTTTATCGGCGAGGCCCATGTCTTTCATTCCACGGAGGGTGGAGTTTTGCCTCAACAGACGCATGACCACAGCTTCGCCGTGGAGCATCGGAATAACGGAAACACGAATATCCACCTCGTTTTCCTCCAGGCGAATCTTGATACGTCCGTCCTGTGGCAAACGCTTTTCAGCGATGTTCAACTGGCTCAGAATCTTAACGCGGGATACGATTGCAGGTTGAAATCTTTTGATCTGGGCAGGAACTGGAATTTCCTGAAGAACGCCGTCAATGCGGTAACGAATTTGCAATTCATTTTCAAAAGGCTCCAGGTGGATGTCGGAAGCACGAAGATTAATGGCGTCCTTCAAAACCTGGTTCACAAACCTGATGATTGAAGCATCCTCAGCTGCATCATCGAGATCGTTGCCGTCTTCATTGTCGTCCTTAACGACTTGAAAAGAGGTATTTTCGTCGAGGGTATCGATGGTATCCGCGCCGACGCCAAGGCGTTTTTTTAATTCCTGCTGAATTACTTCGGTGCGGGCAAGCACGGGTTGAAGTTTTAACCCGGTCAAAGTTTTCAGAGCATCAAGGCCCTGGGTGGCGAACAAACGGCTGGTGGCAATCTCGACGCTGCCGTTTACCTTGCGCAAAGGCAGCAATTCCTCCTTGAGAAGAAGTCGCGCCGGAAACAAGGAAAGAACTTCCTTGTCCGGCTGCAACTCTTCCAGGGAGGTGTAAGTCAGGCCATATTCTTTGGCTAACCAACGCAGAACTTCCTCCTCGGACTCAGGCGGTTTGCCCGCTGTCGATTCGCTGAGAATGCGAGCATCAGCGAAAGAGAGTTGGCGGGCGGCTAACATGCGCTCCACCAAAGCACCGAAGACTGGATTTTCTGTTTGGCTTGTCTTCACAGGTATTGATTAGGAAAGGAGACCTGAAACAACCGCGACGGCTTCCTGCTTGGGAGTTAATACTTTTTTCAAATCTTCCTGAGCGGCAGTTAGTTTGGCCTGGGCTGCCTTGTGACTGTCGCGGTATTTGGCCAGCTTGGCTTTAATTTCATCTGCAGGGGCTTTCTCCTCGATTGCTTTCTGCAGGGCTTCGAAATCAGGATTTGGAGTCGTGTTGCCAAAGGCCCCACCCTGCTGACGACCGCCATTGTTATTACCGGCGGTAGCGTTCGCACCGCCAGCACCACCGGGGCCTCCACGACCACCGCGGCCAAACCCCATCGGTGTCGCAGCAGCCCGACGAGCGTCCATCACGGCGACGATTTTTTCTTCAAGGACCTTCCATTCGGCATCGTCTTTGACTTCGAACGATTCGCGCATTCGATCCATCATGGCCTGGCGCTGAGCAACCGGGTCGCGTTGCTGTTGTCCACCGGCATTGGCACCGCCGCGCTGACGGCGACCGCCTTGCTGAGGAGCGTTAGGATCGGCGGCCTGGGCGTGAACGTCCATACTGCTACAAAGCGCAAGGATAGCGCCTGCTACAACGAGAGATGTTCTGAGACTTTTCATAATAGGATGTTTAAATGCTGTAATGTTTGTTTTTTACCGCAGGTTCAGGTTCCCTATAACACTTCTTGTGCCAACCTCAGTTATCAGGGAATACACCTATTTTGCCCAGCCAATCTGCGCAGAAATTGCACACTTCTCATCGGCAATTGCGCACCTTTCAGGTTCCGGCTCCCAGGTGATCTGTGTAACGCAATATACGTCTGAAGACCATTCGTCGAATTTAAAGGGCTTAAAAGGAACGTACAAGTTTCTTTGAGGAATGCAATCTAAAGGGGAATAAAGGCGGCTAAGAAAACGAGAGATTTGTTTGAAAATTTTGACCGTGGCGAGGGTCGTAACACTTGAATATTTCCCGTTGCAGGGAAGAATGCGAGATTAGCTTGTGACTAATTCAAATGTTGTTTACAGGCGGCTTATAAGTGCCTTTCCTGCTGTCCTCAATAATGGTTCCATTTTCTGAAACCACTATATGCGCAATAGATGCCTCGGAAGCAAACTCGATATCGTAAAGCTCTGCACCTGCAACCACGCGTTTATCCACGAGCCTTATGTAAATGCCGATTTTTTGTTCTGCGACGGTGTTTTGAACGGCTTGGGGCAAGTCAGCCTGTTCAACTGGCAAGGCATAGGAAGATGATGTAAAAAGCAGGAGCGAAATTAGGATTACCAGAGTTTTTTTCATGACATTCATTCTCCTCCTTCAATAACGAACGGAAAAGGCACACTGCCAAGGCGTTGGAACCCTTAAGGCAGGGAGAGGGAAGCCCTCACGCATAAACAGATTGATTTGTCTCATTAATTCATGTTAGGGTCCTTTCGATGCGATATCGGCGCGGGTTTGCTTCAAGCCTCCATTGATTCCGCGCTTTCGAATAATTGTCCCAATGAAAACAAAAAAAATGCCTGCCAAAACACGTCCTGTAGTCGCTGTTCCCGCTCCTGTTACCCTGGCTAAAGGCCAACTTTGGAAAATGGAAAACACCCATCTGGAAATTATGGAGGTCGGAAAAACGTTGACGCATTATCGGTTGTTTCAGAATCAGAAACGCGTTCCAACCAGTCTTGGCGGCATCACAACGGTTCAGACCTATCTTCGTGACCACTCTGCGGTACTGATACGCAACGCGCGTGAAGTTGCTGTAAAATAACGTCTTCTGCGCGGGAATCCGAGATTGTAAGACCATTGGATGACCGGTTTTTAAAACCCTCAGGTTTTTGCCTATAATCTTATTGACGTTTGCTGACGACAATCTCATCCTATCCCTGATCGGATATGATGACTTGCGGTGCAAGTGGATCCGGGCGCACGCAAACTTATCCGTTCAGACCACATATGAACGAGATTTACGAAAACTGGCAAAACGTAGAAAAGCATCCTGAGCTTCACAAATCGTGTGAAAACTGCACCAGTGTCATGCCCGATATTCAGCCTGAATGTCCGGTTTGTCTCGGTTACCGGTTTACCAAGGACATTGATGTGGTCCTGGAAAGAGTGCGCTTTCATTACAAGCGCGGGGCTTTCATTTCCCCCAAAGATCCCACATGGCTCTGTTCCAATCGCTATCAAACTCCCTAATTTTTTACAAAAGATTTACACGCGATGCCGAAACGGAATAAGTTCGCGATGTGCCTAAACAGACTTGGATAATTGCGACCATCCTTTCCGCCCTGGTGGTTATTGGATTTATCGGAACCATTGCCTGGCAAAACTCCAATGAATTGGAATTAGCGAGGCAACAGATCAAAGCGAGCAAAGGCGAGCTCGAGAAAACGGCAACACAAAACGCGCAATTGGTCGCTGAACTTGTCGCTGAAAAAGAAAAATTTCGCGAATTGCAGGCTGAAAAGGAGAACACGGGGCAAGCTCAGAAAAGCCTCGAAGATGAAATGCGGGCTGCGCTGGAATCGAAGGATGTGACCATTTCCCAGCTTCAGGGAAAACTGACCGTAAACATCCTCGACCGCATCCTATTTGACTCGGGAGAAGCGGTGCTCAAGACAGAAGGAGATAAAGTGCTGGCCAAAATAGCCAGCGTGCTAACTTCGTATACGAATCGTCAGATTCATGTGGTCGGGCACACCGATAACGTCCCAATTCGACCCAACGCACGATCACGCTATGCTTCCAACTGGGAACTCTCCACGGCCAGGGCGACGGCGGCCGTTCGTTTCCTGGTGGAACGCGCAGGAGTGGACCCTAAAAAAATTGGAGCGTTGGGTTACGGAGAATTTCACCCGGTTGCAGACAACTCCACGTCCGAAGGAAAAGCAAAAAACCGTCGAATTGAAGTGGTTATCCTTCCTGAAGAACTCGTGCCTGGCCACGTACTCCCCCCACCCGTTTCGCCTTTAAAGCCAGCGACAAATACGCAGCCGGAAACGCTGACCCCAGGGGACTAGGGCTCCTTTCAAGCGCACGCCATCACTATCGACGGCTGTTCATCAGCGCAATAATGATGATCATGGCGACCAAGCCGAAGAAAACTGCAAGCGAGATTTTTACCCAGCTCAAAGGATATTTGCCCGCGACTTTACCTGTAAAACCATTTACTAAAACTTGATAATGCTTGGCACCGTAATCAAAGCTTAAGAGCCATACGGGCACGAGCACATGTTTAAATGACCTGGCCTGGTATTCGGCAGAAACCTGGAGATTTCGCCGGGTGTCGCCGGGAACCTGCTGAGCACAAAGAGATTCCAAAGTGGAGTCCATATGCTGCCGGTTAAGTTCTGCGGCCTGCGAAAGGTCTACCTGATACTGTTCAACCACCCAACCCGCCAGGAAGGAAGGATCATACGGCATCAAGTCGGTCGTAGTCGGGAAGGGCTCGATTTTCGCCAGCAAGGGAAGTGGAACCCCACGAGTGCCCGCGACGAGATCGTCATCGAAAAAGTGATCCAATTGGCCAGCTGAAAACTCCCAGCGAGTATGCTGCACTTCCCGAGTCTGAGACCGCCCTTCACTATCAGTATAATGTTCTGTTTCGTAATAGTAATAGCCAGATTCTGCTGTCCAATCCGCATGGGCCTGGGCGTCAAAAGTCCAATAAGGCAGATAAATTCCTTTGACCACATCCGTCATTGCGCGGGCTCCCAAAGCATTAGGGGCAAACCACCGGTTGCCATACCATTCGCGAACCCTGTCGCGCACCTCAGACTCGGGTATTTTTAAGGGGAGTAAACTTTCGGGTCGAATGGGTGCCTTGATCTGATCATAAGGAACCAATTGGGCGGAACCGCAGAATGGACATCGCTGCGCCACTTTTTCCGGGTCAAACACAGTGATGGCCTGGCAACTTTGGCATTTCACAGATGTTTTTTCTGCCTGCCACCCGCGTTCGTCCCCGCCTGCATTGCGCAGGGCATCGGCAAGATCCCGCTCCACCACGACGCCTGCGTCCGATCTCTTAGCGGGACTGAATGTGCCGCAGTAGGGACAGACGAGGGCTTGTTTCGAAGGGTTCCAATGCGCATCTGCTCCGCAATTGGGGCAATGGAATTTTTCCTGGGCGATAACCTCGCTCATTTTATTTCAAAAATTCGTCAATTGTCGCACGTGAAATGCGGTAAACAGAACCGATTTTCTTAGCTTTCAAATCGCCGGCTGAAATGCTGTTTAGGATATCTTCCTCGGTCACATTTAAGATTTTCGCAGCCTCAGCGGGAGTCAGTAAGTCGGGAACCGCTACGTTTGCGGGAATAGGCGGGGGCACCATCGAGCTGCTTGGAGTGGATTGATTTGCAGTGCCGAGAACTCCACCCTGTTGTTTGACCATTTCCTGGGCAATAGCGACGCCAACTGCCAACTCTGAGGCCATCCCGCCAGCTGATCCTCCACCCTTCGCCATTCCCTGGGCCATGGAGAATTTAACGTAATCGTTAAGGTTTCCTACCGCAGACATGCTGCTGCGCTGGTCGATGGCTTTTTCGACCTCAGGCGGAACAGAAACGTTTTCCACGATAAAACTGCTCATTTCGAGGCCGTATTTGGCCTTCATCACAGGATTGATGAGGGGCAGGAGGGATTCCCCGAGCTCGGAGTAACGCGTGGCAACATCCAGGACTGGAATCCGGGCCTGAGCAAGAGCTTCACTGAACACGCTGACAATTCTCGAACGCATCGTCTCGGCAAATTCATCGAGACGGAAATGATTATCCGTGCCAGCAACCTCCTTCAGAAACAATTTGGTATCCACTATACGAAAATCAAACGTTCCGTAGGCCCGGGCACGCACGATTCCGAAATCATTGTCGCGCATCATCACCGGGTTGGCGGTGCCCCATTTATTGCCCGTAAACAAACGGGTAACCACATAGTAAACATCCGCCTTGAAAGGACTTTCAAAACCATATTTCCAGGACTGGAGGGTCGTCAGAACGGGAATGTTTTCGGTAGTGAGGGTGTGTTTGCCGGGACCGAAAGTGTCGCCAAATTCCCCCAGATAAACGAATTGGGCTACTTGAGATTCCCTGACGATGAGTTGTGCGCCCCGTTTGATCTCTTTGTCCTCGTCGGGGTAACGAAACGACAAAGTGTCGCGCGAATCGTCCGTCCATTCAATGATCTCGAGAAGTTGGCCTTTGATGAAATTCAGGATGCCCATAAGTAGTTATTCTCAAAATTCTTAGCATTTTAACTGATTCTTGTCTACGGGTCAGGGGATTGCTTAATGGCTATTAAGCTATCTCAAAGATTCCACTAGGCACACTCCTCAAATTCGGCGAAGGCTGATGCCCGATTGTAGGACGGACCCGGATTTTCTAAACTCATCTCAGTCAAGAAAAACCATAACGACCACAATTATGAGAAACTCATCAACACTCGATTCAGTCTGCAACG
>JAQGOY010000260.1 GCA_028293375.1 Verrucomicrobiales bacterium
AGGGCATTGGTTTTGACCGCGAGAGCAAGCGTCTGTTCCTTGCTCCTTAAACTGGCTTTTACAACGGTTTTGTTTAATTCAAGGTTGTAAGTAATTTTCGTGCCTTCCACGGCACTGACCCTCACCGTATCTTTTATGGTGCGATTCGTCAGGCCGGTATAGGAAGGATAATTCATCGAAGCATCGGCGCGAGTCATGGAGGGGTAATCAAAAACTTTGAGCTTAAAATCGCGGGTTTTTTTGTTGCCGTATTCGATTCGATAGATGGCGTCCTCGGAAACCTCCGGAATGCTCGTGCCAAAAACCGGGTCTTCGAGGTGCCTTGCCAGGGGAATTCGCTTTTCAGTCCCGGTAGAGGAAAGCAAAATCATGTCTGCTTCAGCAGGAGCTTCTTTCCCGAACCTGGCAGTCACCACTACACCATTCCCTCTTTCCACTTCCGCATCGCCTGGAGTAACTGCGATCTCCGGGCCAAACCACGCGACTACTCTGTGCAACCGCCTGGAGGGAGGTTGAGCCGAAAGGAAGAGGACCGTGATGAGACAAAAAATAGAAGCGATTTGAAGGTTTCGCGCTCCGTCGGCTTTTTTTCTAACGCTGGCGAACCAAAGATCTTTATCCGGGTGTTCGATCACCTGGTCGATCACTCTGCTTTGCAGGAAAGTGAGATATCCCGTTTCGGGATTCGGTTTTTGTTCGAGGGCGGTGGCAAGAAGGTTGCCCGTTTCTTTGTCTTGTCCGCTTAGAAAGGTAACGAGTTCGCCGAACTCCGGTTTCCTGTTTTTTCCCTGAATCCAAATAACCCAGGCCGTGACCGCGCCCGCACCGAGAATTCCAAGCCACATTGACTGGCTTTTCCACCCCGTTGCTACTCGAACCACGAATAACACCAGTTCTGACAGGGTTACGGCGGCGCCGCAGGCGGCCCATTTCCGACGCACGCGGGCGTGCGCCAGATGCGAGTCCAGTCTAACCAATAGCCTCCCTAGACGCTCATCCATCATGCTATGGCCTCCACTGTTCGCGGCCTTCGGATCAGCCATCCGCTCAGAAACACCTCCGCAATAGTTAGAACCAGTACGCCCAGGATTACCCAACGCCAAATTTTCTGTCGTTTTTCCAGCTCTGAATTTTGAAGGGTTTGTGGATCCTGGGTGATCGTGCTGGCTGCGACTTCAGCTGTGAATTTCATGGGCACTCCCATGCCTGCCAATTGGTCGGGAGAAAGTGCGGTTGTCTTGCTCTCATCAAGTGGAACGTTCACCGCATACTTCCGGGATTTACCCTCGAAGGTTGCAGTGTAAATTCCGGGAACATCCGTCGCCTCAAATGATTTGCCTCCAGCAGTCGATTCTTTTTTCCCATCCGGTTTCAGCCATTCCACCTTTTCTGAAGTAGGCGAAGGAATCCGGTCACCGGTAGAGAACTGATACTGGGCTGGGACAACGGATCCGCTCCAGTCCAACAAGGTTTGCATGAAGGGAGGAAACTTGCTCGAAACTGCCAGTTGGCTGTCGCCCGGGTTCCAACCAGAAGCCAGTATCAGCAGGGTCCCTTTGCCCACTGCGATTTGCGCCAGGGCGGGGGATCCATCATCAAATTTAGCAAGGCTTCTAATGGAGGCGCCGGAAGGGAATTCCATTTTTCGATGCTTCCAAAAATGAATGTGGGAGAAATCGCTAAAACGTGGATCGCTAAAGGCTCCAAACAGAGGATGGGAGAAGTCAATTTCGTTCAACAAGGCAAAACCTCCCGCTGCCTCAGAAGCAGAAATGCCTTCCAATCCCGTGATCGCGGACAGAGTCAAAGCAGATTGTGCATCATTCACAATAAACAAAGCGCTTTTTCCGGAGGTAAGCCAATCCTTCACTATCCTGGCATTATCCGCGGCGAGCGTCCCGGGTATTATCGCCAGGCTGACATCTTTTAACAGTTCAGGGGAAATTGGAGCATTGGTTTCTGGAGAAATGATTTTAATTTCCCGACGTTCGGTGCCAAGGAATACGCGATCGATATAATATCGAAGTTTTTCAGGATCATTGGCAGGGCCTGCATCAAGCCAGGCGACTTTCAAATGCTGATTTTCGGCTTCGGCATAATAAGATTTATTATCGAAATCAACCTCGTCACCGGTGAGGGTGATTTGACCGAAATGGGTGATTTCTTCAGGACGAGCGATGGAAAACGCTCGTGTCTGTCCAGCCGGGAGATAGATATCAAGTCCATTTGTAGGATTAATTGATTTGCCCGGCACTTCCCACGAGAGCCGAAATTTTTCCACATTGGAGTCTTTCGCATTCGTTACCCGCACCCTGACCGCGCGGCTGGCATCATTGGCGGAGCCTCCATCGGTTGCCACCCCAATCCCTGCATTGGATTTCGCGCCGAGATCAATGCGTTCGACAATCACTTTCACCCCGGCGGGCCAATCATGCCCCTGCAGACCGTCGAGCTTAGCGCCTTCCTGCAAATCCGAGATCAAAACGATTTCCCGGCTCCTGGCGCCTTTGGTTATGGCCGAGTCTTCCATGAATTTCTCGGCGGCACTGGTCAAGGCCAGCCCCAATTGGGTACCAAGCCATCCCGGGGAGGTCGCCTGCAGTCTTTGCTTCGCGAGCGCAGGGCGTTCTGCAGCTGCCCAGCCTGTCCACTCTGTGAAACTGAATAATGCATGCGGTTGCCGATCAAATGTGACAATGGATAACTGATCAGCAGGCGTGGTTTTTTTGATATACTTATCAGCAACAGAAATGGCTTTTTCCCAGACTCCTTCCCGTCTCATGCTGGCGCTGGAGTCAACCAGGAGAATGATTTGTTTTTCTTCAGCGTTCAGGCTCGCATCGGGAGCCTTTTTTGCGAAAAACGGCCTTGAGAAAGCAAGCGCCAGTAGAAGTAAACAAAGACATCGCAAAAGCAGCAGCAACCAATTTTCCAACCTCGGCTTTCGTGTGACTCTTGGCGGAGTCGGCCGTAGAAACATCAGCGAACTGAACGGCATCCGATCACGAGCCGATTTGCGAATGAGATGGAAAATGACAGGGGCAGCAATGGCAAGCGCCCCCCAAAGAAACCATGGAGCGAGTAAACTCATGCGCCTGCTCCTGACTGGCTGTTACGACGAACCAAACGACCCC
>JAQGOY010000276.1 GCA_028293375.1 Verrucomicrobiales bacterium
GCGACCCAGTATTCAGCCTTGACTGGGGAGTTAAGTGGCCGAAATACCACACCTGGGTGCGGCAGTTTCTTGATTTGTTCCCGGGCAACCGTCACACCCAGGCCCTCAGCTACAAACGTCATGATGCCGGATTCCAATTCCACGTCCTGTAGAATTCTAGGAGTGAAGCCGGCCGGTAAACAAATATTGGAAAGCCATTCTCGGGAGCCCGGATGTGTTTCTTCAGACATGGCCACAAAAAATGCCGATTTCAAATCAAGTATCTCGATTTTAGCTTTTTTTGCCAGCGAATGCTGCGCCGGTAAAACAACCACAAGTTCGTGTTGTGCTACGCACTCCCAGATTAGATTTTCGCTTTTTTCTCGCGAGGCCGGAGGGCGTAGTCCCACAAATCCCAGATCGATTTTCCTCGCTTCCAGCGCTCGAAGCTGTTGCGCCGGGGTCATATCAAAGAGGTTCACCGTTGTCAGAGGACATGCCTGGTATAATGCTTTTAGTGTCGATGGAAGCAGATCGAAGTTAAATTTAAAGAGATACCCAAAATTCAGCTTCGTTGATTCACCTTTGCTGAATTTTTTTACTGACTCCATGCTTTCCAGGCTTAATGCCACCAATCGTTTGGCATCCACTAGGAACCTTCGCCCATCTTCGGTAAGGGAGACCTGGTTTCTGCTTCGATCTAAAAGTCGCGCTCCGAGCTCAGTCTCCAGGTTGTGGATCTGTCGTGTCAGTGAGGGCTGTGCAAGTCGCAGCTTTTCTGCGGCCCGGGTGAAGTTAAGTTCTTCCGCTACCGCCAGAAAATATCGCAGGTGACGCAATTCCATAGTGCCCTGCTAGCTTACTCGCCTCACCTCATACTAAAACTAAAGGAATGGATGACAAAGGAGTAGTGAAAAAAGTGAACGTGGCACGAGTTGCCTCTGTGCTTTTTGGAAGATTAAAGCTTTTCCTTACGACCAATGGACTGTTTAACCTCTCACACCAAAGTCAACTCCGGGTGCGTTATTGGTTCTGTAGTACCGTCGTCAACTTTTACCACAGTTTTGTCAATTTCCCCAATACTCATGAGGTCAATCCAGAAACGGGCGCCGTGCCCCAACTCCGATTCACATCCCAGTTTCCCTCCCATTCGCTCCACTGCCTTCTTCACAATTGTTAAACCTATGCCAGTGCCTTCGTATTCTGAAGCAGGATATATTCTTTCGAACATTTGAAATACGCGTTCCTGGTCTTCAATCGCAATCCCAATACCGTTGTCGCTAAACCAAATGCGAATTGCTCCTGGTTCTCGCTTTTCAGCCCAAATCTCTATCTTTGGTTCAACCCCGCCTGCAACAAATTTTATCCCGTTGCTGAGCAGGTTGGATATGCATTGCGTCAACAAAGCTACTTTCCCCATCACAACTGGCAGCGCCCCCTGGATATGAATCTGCGTTTTGATTTGCTGGCCATGCGGATAGGTCTCTACGATATCTCGCACCAGCCGATCAAGGTCCACCTGTTCCATTGGAAGATTGTCGTGAAGCACTTTTGCGTAGCTCAGGACATCTCGAACCAAACTATCGAGGCGAACCGAGGAACGCATAATCTGTTGAAGATATCCGATGGCTTTCTCATCGAGTTTACTCGAGTAATCGTCCACCAGGAATTGAGCGTAACATTGCATGGCTCGAAGAGGCGCGCGCATGTCATGGGATGCCGTGTAAGAAAAGCCCTCCAGCTCGCTCACTCGTTCACGCAATGATGCTGTGCGTTCCTCGACCAGGTCTTCTAGACGCAGGGCGTAGTGCACAATTTCATCCTTCGCCGTGACCAGCGCCAGCCTCTCGATTACCACCTCTTCATAAAGTTTCCTGGTTTCCAAATGCAGCAATCGTACTTCGAGCATGTTGTAGACACGGGTCAAGACCTCGGCGATGTCGAACGGTTTGCTTATGAAATCCTTCGCCCCGCTCTTTAAAGCCCCCAACTTGTGTTCCGGTTGTGCTGTGATAACCAGCACAGGCAAATAGCTATCCTTTTCGATTTGCTTCAATCCCTCCATTACCTGAAATCCCCCCATGTAGGGCATTTCAAGGTCAAGGAGGATCAGGTGGTAACGATTTTTTAAATGAAGATCGCAGACTTCTCGCGGATCCATTGTGGTGGTCACGGACGTAAATCCCGCGCCACTCAGTACACGCTCCAAAAGGCGTACGTTCGCTGGCATGTCGTCCACAATCAAAACCTTGCCATTGTGGATGTCCTCCGAGCTTATCACCTTGGTTCTCCCGGATCATGAGCGGAGCCGGACGATCTCTCGGCAAACTCCAAGGTCATGTTCAAGGTTTCCATGAATTCACTAATTTTTATTGGATTGGTCAGATACCTGAAAAATCCTGCCTGGATTCCCTTTTTGATATCGTGAGGCATGGCGTTGGCGCTCAGAGCGATGACTGGAATATGCGACGTGTTGGGGTCGCTTCTCAGGACTTTTAGCACTTCTATCCCACTGATATCCGGCAAATTGATGTCCATTAAAATGACCTCGGGCATTTTTGTTCGCGCAAGTTCGATCCCAAGACCCCCGGTTACCGCGCTTAGGAGCTTGATATCGGGTCGACGGGCAATCAGCTGTTCCACGAGCTTTAAGTTCGCGGGATTGTCCTCCACATAAAGCAGGAGTCGTGTTTTAGCTCCGCCTGCCGCCAACAAAACATCCGGCGCCATGGTTTCTCCGCTTTTCACGGCAAAAGGCTCTGCCGCTTCTTTCAGCTCGAACCAAAAGACGCTGCCCACCGCCACGGTGCTCTCGACTCCGATGGATCCACCCATCAATTCTATTAATTGCTTGGCGACAACCAGTCCGATGCCTGTTCCTTCCTCCCCGCTTGCTTCTTGTCCGAGGCGGTTAAAAGGTTGAAATAGCTGCGCCAGTTGCTCTGTGTGCAGGCCAGCCCCGCTGTCCTTGATGCTAACTCGAATTCGTCCCGCGTTGCTTGCACTATAGGTCACTTCCACTGTTCCTTGCTCCCGGTTGTACTTGATCGCATTCGAAAGAAAGTTAATCAGGATTTGCTTCAGCCGCGTCCGGTCTGCATGAACGTAACAAGCCTCTGGGAATTTCGGAAAAGTCATCCGAATGCCTTTCTTTTGCGCCTGCCCATCAATCATCCCATGGCAATCCGCCAATACTTCGGCCAGTGCAACGGACTCCAGCGAAAGGGACAGCTTTCCCGACTCGATTTTTGCCAAATCCAGGATTTCGTTGATCAATTTCAACAAGTGCCAGCCTGCCTGCAGAATTTGGCCAATGCTTTCTTTTTGGCCTCTTGAAGGAGCAGGGGAGTCGGTTTCCATTACCTGCGCAAAACCCAGAATGGCGTTGAGGGGTGAGCGAAGCTCGTGACTCATGCTGGAGAGAAAATCTGATTTCGAGCGGTTGGCTTTTTCCGCGACAACTTTGGCGCTCTGTAATTCTTCGTTTTTTTCATGAAGTACTCGGTCCAGGCCTTTGCGCTCCGTCACATCGCGAGCTGCGGCGAATACACCCTGCAGGCTTCTGTCGCGATCATAAAAAGTGGTGGCGTTGTACGAGACAACTGTCTCTTTCCCATCCCGGGTCCGCGCTGTCAGTTCGTAGTTTGTGACTTTACCCTCGTTCAATACCCTTTTGATTCCTGCCTCTGCTCGCTCCGGATCAGTGAAGTAATTTTTAAATGGAGCTCCAATCAGCTCGTCTCGCGTGCAGCCAGTCAAAGCCTCCATCTGCTTGTTCACGTCTGTAATGATTCCGTGGGGGTCCGTCGTCATCAATGCGTCAATGTTGGACTCAATCAGCGATCTTGTATAAAACTGTTGGTCACGAAGCCGTTGGTCCAGCTTCTTTTGTTCGGCCTCTACCTGTTTGCGCGCTGTGTTGTCTGTGCCAATGAGCAGGTAACCTATGATGACACTATGCGCGTCACGAAGCGCTGTAACCGAAACCACCGCTGGGAACCGGCTGCCGTCTTTTCGAATGTACGTGAGCTCGTAAATATCTTCGATTCCTCGCGAGGCTTTAAACACCAGCGCTTCGAATCCCGGCGTGATTTGAGTTCCAAGTTCTGTGCTTAGCGTTTTCGCTCGGGCTATTACTTCCTGAGAATCAGAAATCTCCGCCGGGGTGATCTTGTTCATTACATCCGCTGCCGTGTATCCCAGCATTCGCTCCGCTCCAACGTTGAAAATCTGAATGACCCCTTTTGCGTCTGTGGCAATACTCGAAAAGTTTGCACTGTTAAAAATGGCGTTTTGCAACGCCCCAGCCCTTAACAGCGCATTCTCGGCTTCTTTCCGCGCCGTGTTGTCTGTGCCTATTAACAAATAACCAATGATGGTGTTTTGGTCATCCCGCAATGCCGTCACTGAAACCACTGCCGGTAAACGGCTCCCGTCTTTTCGGATGTACGTCAGCTCGTAAATATCCTCGATACCTCGCGATGCTTTAAACACCAATGCCTCGAAACCAGGAGTAATCGGCGTTCCAAGTTCCACGCTCAACGTTTTCGCGCGCGTAACCACTTCTTGTGGGTCAGAGATTTCCGCCGGCGTGATCTTATTCATCACGTCAACTGCCGTGTAACCCAGCATTCGCTCGGCTCCCACGTTGAAAATCTGGATGACTCCTTTCGCATCCGTTGCGATGCTTGAGAAATTGGCGCTGTTGAAAATCGCTTTTTGAAGCGCCCCGGCACGAAGCAGTGCCACTTCTGCCTCCTTGCGTGCCGTATTATCCGTTCCGATCAACAGATAACCAATAATGACATTTTGCGCGTCGCGCAGTGCGGTAACTGAAACCACTGCAGGGAAACGGCTCCCGTCCTTGCGGATGTAGGTCAGTTCGTAGATGTCCTCAATTCCGCGCGATGCTTTAAACACCAACGCCTCGAAGCCCGGGGTAATTGAGGTTCCGAGCTCGATGCTCAAGGTTTTTGCTCGGGCGATCACCTCCTGCGGATCCGAAATTTCCGCCGGCGTGATTTTATTCATCACGTCTGCCGCCGTGTAACCAAGCATGCGCTCCGCGCCAACATTAAAAATTTGAATGACACCCTTGGCGTCTGTAGCAATGCTCGAGAAGTTCGCGCTGTTGAAAATCGCGTTCTGTAACGCGCTTCCTCGGAGCAGCGCTTCTTGTCGTCGACCTTCTTTTATGACATCGGATGTGCCAGCGACCTCAATGATCGCTCCAATTGTGGATTTTATTTTAGAGATGATTCACCTGAACTCATACTCTCGCTATCCCAGGGCAAAATAGCCAATACCTTGTTAACATGAGGCGCATAGTTCAGGAGCATGGCTTGCTCATGAGGCATCTTCACGTTCCCTTAAGGTTGCCCTTGTTACTTTGACTCCATGATTCACGCTTCTTTCGACGATCAATCTTCGAAGGACGAAAAGCGGGAAACAAAATAAAGCCTGGAAACATAAATTAAATATATGAAAACCAAAATTCTTCTCCTCACCCTTGCGCTCGGTGCTTCCACCCTTCTCCTCACCGCACAGGACAATAATCAGCGTCCCGATGCACAACAAAGACCTCCCGGCCGTGATGGCGGACCTGGTGCTCCTGGTGGCCCTCGTCCCATGAATCCTCTGCTTGAAGCGCTGGATTTGAACAAAGATGGCGTTATCGACGCGGATGAAATTGCCAAAGCCAGCCAATCCCTACTGAAACTCGACAAAAACTCGGACGGTAAATTGACACCTGATGAATATCGTCCCGCCATGCGCCCTGGAGGTCCTGGAGGCCCCGGTGGACAGGGTCAAGGACGTGGCCCTGGCGGCGCAGGTGGACAACAGGGACAGGGTGCCGGTCGCCCTCAGGGTGAATAATCGGCTTACTCTTTCACTGAAGTGTTGGTTGTCACGAAACAAGTCTGATCTATGAAAAACCAATTTCCACCAGCTAGCGATTGGAACCAAAGAAAAAACGGGCGCTCCCCTCGCTTTGGGTGGATCTTGGTCTTCCTTCTGCTCGGGCCGATTGCAAGTCCTGCCCATGATGCGAGCGATCCGACACATGCCCACGATCCAGCGTCGCCTACAAACCAGGTGACCACCCGCTTCGAGGCGGATTGGCGGGTCATGACTGCGAATGGCTGGCCAGACCATGAGCCCGGTCAATTTCCACGAAAGGGAAATCCCAATACGCTCGCGCCCCAGAACTACACATTCCGGATCCCGTCCAAACCTGCTTTTTCCTCTTCCCACACGCGGAGCGAAGGCTGGTTTTTTGGAGTTGCTCTCAACGGTGTTCCTTTCGAGCCTGGCACCGCCGAAACATGGAATAATGATCGGAGCTCTGGATGGCGATATGAGGCCAATACCGGGTTTCTGGATCTTGGCCTGGATCAACACAACGCCCATGTTCAACCCACGGGTGCCTACCATTACCACGCCACCCCGGTTGGTCTTGTCCAGAAACTGGGGGGTGACAGTAAAAACATGCTGCAGGTCGGGTGGGCCGCAGACGGTTTTCCAATCTACACCGCCACCGGCTACTCCGACCCAAAAGATTCTCGTAGCCCACTCCGGAAAATGAAATCCAGTTACCGGCTTCGCCACGGAGAACGGCAAGTAACTGCCGCGGGTCCTGCCGGGAAATATGACGGCCGCTTTACCGAAGATTTTGAATTTGTAAAAGGTGCAGGAGATCTCGATGAATATAATGGTCGATTTGGTGTGACGCCGGAATATCCTCAAGGAATATACCATTATTATCTCACCGACGAATTTCCATTCATCTCCAGGCAATGGAAGGGAACTCCCGATGCGAGCTTTAGCAAGGGGCGACCTTCTGGCGGACCAGGAGGGCCCGGCGGAAATATGCAAGGCGCAGGTGGACCACCTCCTTCTCCTCTCCTCCAGGCGCTCGACCTCAACTCAGATGGGATCATTGACTCTGACGAAATTAGAAAAGCCCCGATGTCATTAAAAAAATTGGATAAAAATGGGGACGGAAGATTGACATCCGACGAATTTCGTCCACCACGCCTGGATGAGCCAGTTCCAACCCGGAAAATAAAGCCCTTTGAAAATGTGCCTGCAAATTTGAAGGGCAAGCAAACGTTCGCTGTAACAAGTTCTGAATTTCAAAATGGAGGCGCACTACCCGCAGAGTTTACGGGGGATGGTGCGGGAGTCTCACCTCCGCTAACGTGGAAAGAAGGTCCGCCTGGAACCAAAAGCTACGCTTTGATCATGCATCACTTGGATCCCGAAGGAAAAACCAAGTATTATTGGACCCTTTTTAATATTCCCGCTCAGGTCACTCATCTCGACAGGAATAACACCAGCATCGGCAAACCCGGGCTCAACAGTATCCAGAATACTTTGGGATACGCTCCACCTCACTCAAAAGGGCCAGGAACAAAATTGTATGTGCTAACCATATATGCCTTGTCGGATTTTCAAAAACTCGAAAAATCCGGAGCTCCAATCGCTGGCGACGAACTCCTCGCCTCAATGAAAAATATTACCCTCGCCTCGTCCGACCTGAATGTCACTTATACTCGCTGACCCAAACATCGGCTCGCCTTGTTCGTAGATTTCCAATGGTCGCGGTATTTACCAGACACAAATGGGTATGTGTAATAATTCGTCGTCGACTATTTTCAGACCGTTCATCCAGACCATTCCAAGGGCCTTGACTGGACCACCCCTTCAACGTAGTTTTTTAGTTGAGACAGGGGAGCTTGAATGGCGATTGTGCCATGGCTGAGAGTTTTGCGTTTTTGCAAATGACCCGTTGAACCTGCACCAGTTAATTCTGGCGAAGGGAGTTCCAGCCCTCCTGTACTCTTCTGAAGCGTTTATGATAGCAAAAAAAGACTCGTTGCCGCATTCCAGTGAAGCTCTTCCCAATTCCAGGAAAGTCTACATCTCTGGCACCATCCACAACGATATTCGCGTTCCTTTTCGCGATATCTCCCAGGGCAGCACCCGAAGCCTCAATGGACAGGTTATTGAAAACGAGCCGGTTCGTGTTTATGACACCAGCGGTCCCTGGAGCGACCCCGCTGTTCAATGCAATGTCGAGCAAGGTCTCGCGCCCTTGCGCAGCCAATGGATTTCGAATCGCGCCGATGTCGAGGAATACAAGGGCAGGGAAGTGAAACCGGAGGATAACGGCTATCTCACAAAGGGACACGCCGAATACGCCAGCAATCGAGAGACAAAAGGAAGGTTGCAACCCTTTCCCGGTTTGAAACGCAGCCCTTTGCGCGCGCGCGCTGGACAAAATGTCACCCAGATTCATTACGCCCGAAAAGGGATAATCACACCTGAAATGGAATACATCGCCATTCGTGAAAATCTGGGTCGGGTAAAAGCCTTCCAATCGAGTTTCAAACAGGGCTCCAGAAATAACGGCCTTCGGTCCGAAGCACAGCAGGGGGTCACCAGCATCATCAGTCACCAGCATCCCGGCGTTCGATTCGGGGCTGCCATTCCCGATTTGATCACCGCCGAATTTGTTCGCGATGAAGTCGCTCGCGGCCGCGCCATTATTCCGGCAAATATCAATCACCCTGAAAGCGAGCCCATGATCATTGGCCGAAATTTTCTGGTGAAGATCAACGCCAATATTGGCAACTCCGCCGTTGCCTCCAGCATCGATGAGGAAGTCGAAAAAATGAGATGGTCCATCAAGTGGGGAGCTGACACCGTCATGGATCTTTCCACCGGCAAAAACATTCATGAAACCCGCGAATGGATTTTGCGCAATTCACCGGTCCCCATCGGAACGGTTCCAATTTACCAGGCCCTCGAAAAAGTGGGAGGCAAGGCCGAAGACCTGACCTGGGAAATATATCGCGATACTTTGATCGAACAGGCAGAGCAGGGGGTTGATTACTTTACTATTCACGCGGGGGTTTTGCTTCGTTATATTCCATTGACCGCTCGTAGAATGTGCGGGATTGTCAGCCGTGGCGGTTCCATCATGGCCAAGTGGTGCCTCTCTCATCACAAGGAAAACTTTCTTTATACTCACTTTGAGGATATCTGCGAAATCATGAAGGCTTACGATGTTAGTTTCTCGCTCGGTGACGGCTTGCGCCCGGGCGCCGTCGCGGATGCCAATGATGAAGCCCAGTTCGGTGAATTGGAAACCCTGGGCGAGCTTACCAAAATCGCCTGGAAACACGATGTCCAGACAATGATCGAAGGCCCTGGCCATGTGCCCATGCATCTCGTCCAGGAGAACATGGAACTCCAGTTGAAGCACTGCGAGGAAGCCCCTTTTTACACGCTCGGGCCGCTCACCACCGACATCGCCCCGGGTTATGATCACATCACCAGCGGAATTGGCGCCGCCATGATCGGCTGGTATGGTTGCGCCATGCTTTGTTACGTCACCCCCAAAGAGCATCTTGGATTGCCAAACAAAAAAGATGTCAAAGATGGAGTGATTACCTACAAAATCGCTGCTCACGCCGCCGACCTGGCCAAAGGACATCCCGGAGCCCAGGTTCGTGATAATGCCTTAAGCAAGGCACGCTTTGAATTCCGCTGGGAGGATCAATTCAATCTCAGCCTGGATCCAGAAACGGCCCGCGAATTTCATGATGAAACCTTGCCTCAGGATGGCGCCAAAACAGCCCACTTCTGCAGCATGTGTGGTCCTCATTTTTGTTCCATGAAGATCACCGAAGATGTTCGGAAATTCGCCGCGGAACAGGAAGCGGAATCCGAAGCAATCGAAAAAGGGATGGCCGAAAAAGCCCGCGAATTCATTAACCAGGGCTCTGAGATTTACCAAAAAACTTAACTACCGCTGATAGGCGGGAAGGACATGGCGGTTCACGGTCAAAGCCAGGACCGCCATGCTCGTCACATAGACCGGGCCCCCTTCCGTATACTCGTTGTTCTGGGGCGGACCTTCCCACGAACCATCCGCGTTCTGATGGTCGATAAATATTTTCTCCATCCGCGGTCCATATTTTTCCCAGACTTTTGGCAGCGCCCGGTTTAATCCCACTGCATCGTAATACGCTCGGTAAAAAACCCAGCGCCCTTCCCATTGAAAAGGGTCGGATTGGATTTTTTCACCAATCGCTCCTACCTCCGGCGCATCCAGTTGATTCCCGATCGCCAGGGAAAGCAGCCCCAGTCCTCTCAAGGCCGGATGATCTTCATCCCGATTCCGATACCCCACTTTTCCATCCCTGGAAGTCAATCGCTTCGCATAGGCAACCGCGTTTGAAATCACATTACCTGGAACAGGAATGCCTACTTGCTCTGCCGCGTGCAAACTCATCAGTTGCCATCCTGACAGGCTTAAGTCCGATTCATGTGAATCGGGTTGGTAATGCCACCCGCCTGCGTGGGGAAGCTGTTTCGGAACCAATGCTGCCTGGATGGTCACTCCCACTGCTTTCTCCAGCGATTTGTGGATTCGTTCCTCCAACTCAGGACTCTTGGTCATGCCTAATGATTCAGCCAGCATCAGCGTAATGATCCCATGGCCATACATTCGCCCGTTATCGCTCCCACCGTAATAGCCCGATGCGTCCTGGTGCCCCAGCACAGTGCGAAGGCTTCGGGCCAGGGAGTCCCCGTAAACCGGATCTTCAAAAGTATGCCCGGCTGAAAGGAAGGCCATGATGCTCAATCCCGTCAGGGCCGGCCGATTATGCGAGCCGGAAGAACCATCGGAATTTTTGGCAGATTCAAGGAACATCAGCGCTTTTTTTATCGCCTTGTCTCTGGCATTTTCCACCGTCAGCGTCTTCAGAACTTCCTTGTCAGAAAGTTCCTGGGCTCTGGCGCTGGAAGCAATGAGGAATAATAAAACGAGAAAGTTGCGGCTCCAATTTTTCACGGCTGTGTCTCCAGTTTCTCAAAATAATTTTTGATCAGTTCACGCTGTTCAGGGGAGAACATTTCAAGTTCGCCCGCGCTGTAGGCTTTTCTTATTTGTTCTGGCAACTTAGACCAGTCCGCCCATTTGTCATTGTTTCCTGGCACTGCACCCGTCCCGCGTCCTCCCTCTCCCAGGAATGTCCCCGACTTTTGAGTTTCTACCGATGTCTTTTGTTGTTGTTTGCTCTTCGAAGGCGATCCTTTTAATGCCTTCGCCATCCGTTGATCCCGTGCGGCCTTCGACAGGGTGGATTTGGCTTGCTGTGCCCCTTCCTTCCCTGATTTCAAACTTTTAAGTGCCGACTTTGCAGCGCTTGGAGCGTCGCCAGGTGACGGAGGTGACTTCTCAGAAGGCTGTGGCTTAGCGGGAGCTTCCTCAGCCTGCTTGGCCAACGCTTCTGAATTCTCCTTCATTGCCATCGAGGTCAGGGACAAAAGTTCACGAGCGTCGCTTTGGTTTTGAATCGCTTCCCCAATTTGCGTCTCAGAATCCGCAACCTTATCCAGTTTAGCCAGCGCTGCGGTGGAATTTCCCACCGCCTGTGTCAGTTCTTCATGAACGGCGGAGAGTTGCTGGG
>JAQGOY010000249.1 GCA_028293375.1 Verrucomicrobiales bacterium
ACCCGGAGATGAAGCGACTTTTAGAGAAACTGTGGGGAGTGAAGAAATAAGAGAAAATAGATTGGAAGCATGGCAAAATTAAGATCAAGGATTCTTCAATACGAGAAGCCCTGGGCATCCATTGTCATTGGCTGAAAATTCAATTAAACACTTTCTTGTTCGGATCAATAAAAAGCCAACAAATCGTTGCTACGAGGAAAGTGCAGCCTATGGCAAATATTGGTGCGTTCCAGTTGCCGAAATGGGCGAGAAGTGCAGTGACTATGGGTGGGCCAAAGATCGATCCCAATTGACCTGTGGTGTTCATCATCGCGCTTACCACTCCCACGTGGCTGCCTCCAATATCCTGACAAGTGCTCCATTGCGCCCCCAGCGTAAACATGGTGGAGGCGACGGAAATGGAGACCAATGCCACGGCAAGATGCGGGTCCTTGGCAAACCCCGCACCGATCATGGCCAGGCCTGCAACCAGATTTCCTGTTATCCCCACGGTTGCGCGACCAATTCGCAGTCCAAAGCGCCGGCTCAGCGTGTCTGTGGCCATTCCACCGAAGAGATCACCCACCATGCTCAGGATAAGCGGGGATCCAGCGGCAAGACCCAGAGACATGGCTTTGAAAGCGTATTTTTCGCTGAGCATTGTTGGCAGCCAAGTGATGCAAAAATAGAAGGCGACGCTATTAGGCACGTAGGAAAGACAAAGCGGTAAAATGTTGGGATGCCCCAGGGCGCGTCGCCAGTATTCCCAACCTGCGTGATCGGTGACGACGGGGCCCCGACCCTCCGCAATCTTTGCTGCTTCTGCGGCATTGACCCGGGAATGCTCGGAAGGATCATTTCGAAACCAGCGATACCAGGCTATGCTCCAGCAAGCCCCAAAAATTCCAAAAAGGAGGAAGATAAATCGCCATCGCAGAAATGAATTTAAAAAGATCACCAGCACGGGCGTGAGCCCGCCGGCAAGATGGGCGCCGCAAAAGAAAACACCCTGAACTCGTCCACGTTCTTTTAATGGAATCCAGCGCGAAAAGGTGCGTGCCACTGAAGGCCAGGCGCCTGCCTCTCCCATGCCGAACAGGAAGCGGGTGACGAGGAGTTGGACGTAACTGAAAGCGGCTCCTGTCATCATGGTCCATGCGGACCACCATAAAACAATTCTTGTCAATACGAGCCGCGTCCCTTTTCGGTCTGCCCACCAGGCCGTGGGAATTTCAAAGAAGGCATAAGCGAGGCCGAAAGCGCTATAAACCCAGCTCATCTGGGCCTTGTTCAATCCGAGATCTTTGGTGATGTTCGGGGCAAGTGTGGCGATACAGGCGCGATCAAGATAAGTAACCATAGCCAGGAGCCCCAGCATACCGATCACACGGTATCGGACTCGTGTGGGGACCAATCCTGAATCAATTGCTGAATTGCCCATGGCCGGTTTTCAAACGTGATGGTAACGCGATGCCCACGCCAAAGGGCATTCGAATGCGAGGGAATATGATCCTGTGGAGAAGGCAGAATCTCCAGACTAATCGTCGCGTTAAAGTAGTCTAATCCAAATCCGCATCCAAAACTCATCGAAAGTAACAGTTCGCCTATTATTCGGGGCCGAGGTCAACAACAAATCTTAAGAGTCGTTGTTGGAGAGGGCAGACTGAGAAACACTGGCTGATGAAGTGAAAAGAATTTGGAGGGAAGGGAGGGGTTTGCTCTCTGGCTTTACGGCGTGTTCTGGAAACCATACTAGATTCAGCATCGCCTCGCCTGACAAAGCGTGATAAAGCTCTGGCCAGTGAGTACCACAGCCCCATCATCCCCTACTTCTGAAGCGAGTGTGGAAGCGCGCGGCCCGTTCTTTGTCACCACACAATGGTCCGTCGTGCTGGCGGCAGCACACAGTGACACCCCGAAGGCGCAGGCCGCATTGGAAAAATTGTGCCGGACGTATTGGTATCCGCTTTACGCGTATGTGCGGCGGCGCGGACATCTGGCGCAGGACGCCCAGGATTTGACCCAAGCCTTCTTCGCGCGTTTGCTGGAACGCCATTGGGTGAGCGACGCGGATCGCGAGCGGGGACGCTTCCGAACGTTTCTGCTCACTGCCATGAGCCGGTTTCTCTCGGACGAATGGGACAAGCTGCGTGCTCAAAAGCGCGGCGGGGGCGTGGTTCACATACCGGTGCAACTGGAGACCGCCGAGACCCGATACGGCCACGAACCAGCGGATGACAGCACACCGGAACAATGTTACGAACGTCGCTGGGCACTGACGTTACTCGACACGGTGCTGCAACGGCTGCGTGCCGAATACGAACGCGCTGACAAAGGCGAATTGTTCGCCGGGTTGAATTCCTGTCTGGTCGGAGGGCGCGAATCGCAGCCTTACGCTGAACTGGCCACACAGTTGGGCATGAACGAAGGCGGGGTGAAAGTGGCGGTGCACCGGCTGCGCAAGCGCTACCGGCAATTGCTTCGGGCAGAAATCGCCCAAACGATGGCCGGGATGGAGGATGTGGACGTGGAGCTCCGTCATCTTTTCGCTGTGCTGGCTGGAGTTTAGCCGGACTCCACTGTTTCCCCGGAAGAAGTTTTCTGTTTTGATCGCGTTCGCCTGTAACCTTTCATCCGCGTTTCCTAAGAAAGGGTTGAAAGATACGATATGGATACGAAACGCATTTGCCCAAGCTGTCAGAAACCACTCGCCCAGGATGTACCGATGGGTCTTTGCCCGGAATGTCTCATCAAGTCGGGCTTTCCTACCGGTGTTGAAACCGAAACAGAATCCGCCACTCCATCTGCCTTCGTTCCACCCGCCATCGACGAGCTTGCCAGGCTTTTCCCTCAACTCGAAGTTCTCGAACTGATTGGCAAGGGGGGAATGGGTGCGGTTTACAAGGCACGACAAAAGCAACTCAACCGCTTCGTCGCGCTGAAAATACTGAGGCCCGGCATTGGCAGCGAACCCGCGTTTGCTGGACGCTTCACCCGCGAAGCGCAGGCGCTGGCACAACTCAATCACCCCGGCATCGTCACGCTGCACGAGTTTGGCCAGGCGGGTAGACTGCACTACTTCCTCATGGAATTCGTGGACGGCGTGAACCTGCGGCAGCTGCTCACGAGCAGTCGCGTGTCTGCACGCGAGGCGCTGGCAATTGTACCGCAGATTTGTGACGCGCTGCAATTCGCCCACGACCACGGAATTGTCCACCGCGACATTAAGCCGGAAAATATTTTGCTCGACCGTCGTGGCCGGGTGAAGGTGGCAGATTTTGGACTGGCGAAAATTATCGGAAATGAAACTGAACTTGACCCAAGCGGAAATGTTGTCGTTTCCACTTCACTTACCGACGCGGGCAAGGTGATGGGGACGCCGAATTACATGTCGCCTGAGCAAGTTCAGGCTCCCAGCGAGGTGGATCATCGCGCAGACATTTACTCTCTGGGTGTGGTTTTTTATCAGATGCTCACCGGCGAACTGCCGGGCAAACAACTCGAGGCGCCATCCCGAAAAGTGCGGATTGACGTGCGGCTGGATGAAATTGTTTTGCGCGCGCTGGAAAAGAAACCGGAACTCCGCTACCAACAGGCCGGCGCAATGAAGACGCAAGTGGAGACGATTGCGAGCACGCTCGATGCCATTGGGAGAGGAGGTAACAAGTCTCAAAGTGAGAATTCCCAACCACGCCAATCGTGGACGACATGGTCCCCACTTCAATCACCGGAAGTGGGTAATATTTGCTCACATTTCACGAAGGCGGAGCAAAAGCATTATTCAGCGCTGTGGCTCGTTATTTCTGCATGGGTTGTCGGCACCCAGTACGGGTTGTTGGTATTTGTCAGAAATACCCACGGTCCTGGCGTTTGGATTGTTGCAGCTATTTGGGGGACATTGTTTCTGGTATCCATTCCAATGATAGGTCGGCTGATTCGGCATTTTCTGTGCTCAACCACCTGGGCCAGAGAACAAGGTTATACCATTGATACTGTGAAGCTTTATGTGGTTACTCGACCGACCCTGCTGAAGACGCTGGTCTTTGTGGCGGTGGGGTCACTTCTGATTTTTGGCGACTCCAAGTTATCTGCAAACCTGAGCGGTTCACGAGAATTGTCGCAAAGTATAAAGGAGGATGCAGCACAGACCAAACGGCTTCAGAAACGGCTCGCCGATCAAGCCGCAAAATCAGCCCTAACCTTTGGCCCGGTAATGGAGCGGGTGGTGAATCTGGAGTCGCCTCGCACCAACTCCGCAATTAATTTTAAATCGGGAAAGTTTGTGTCTCTGCCAACCCCCTTCTTTTCGGAGGGCACAACCAATCATGAGGAATATACCCTGGAGAGCAAATTCATGGTGGAAAATGGCGTGGATGCCATCGGCAAGTTGCAATACTTGAATGGCTTGGAGTGTGCCATAGGGACTGCCGCTACGGAGATCAGCGTGTCCAAATGGAATGAAGCAACAGCCGCCTGGGTGTCAGACCATGCGGTCAGCATTTCCAATACATTGGAGTCCCGAACGATGAGCGGGATTGGTGATTTGCCGAAAACGTATCTATTTAAAACCCGTGAGGGCGGCAGGGGCATTTTGCAAATCACCAGCTTCACCGAAAGCCCGCGCGGCCTGAAGATTCGCTACAAGTTGGTGCAATTGGATACACCCAGGAAGTAGGAGCTACGCCTCGATGGCGTAGAACTTGATCTTATTATAAAGCGTTTGGCGGCCGATTCCGAGGCGCTTGGCGGTCTCCAGTTTATTACCGCTCGTCTCTTTTAAGATCTGCATGATGGTGTTTCTTTCCATCGCTTCCATGAGGGTCAAATCATCAACAGTGGTGGAGCTCGTCACTGCGGCTATGGAGAGGTCGGCTACTTCGACCTGGTTCCCTTCGCTCATCAGCACAGTCCGCTGCACCTCATTTTGCAATTGACGAACGTTTCCTGGCCAATCGAAGGCTTTTAAGATTTCCGCGGCTGCTCCTGAGAAGCCGATAATGTTGCGCCCCGCCTGAGCAGCAAATCTCTTCAAAAAAGCATTGGCGAGGGGCAGAATGTCTTCCCGACGCTCCCGTAGAGGAGGCAAAAGGACAGAAATGGCGCTTATCCGGTAATATAGATCTTCCCGCAGTTTGCCGTCGCGAATAGCTTCCTCCACCTTGCGGTTGGTGGCAGCAATGATTCGGCAGTCAGTCTTGAAAGTAACCCGGCCACCTACTGGTCTTACTTCTTTTTCTTGCAGGACACGGAGCAATTTACTTTGGGTATCGACCGGCATTTCTGAAAGTTCGTCCAGGAAAAGCGTTCCGTTTTCTGCCTGCCGAAACAGGCCTTCCCGGTCCGCATTTGCCCCGGTAAAAGCTCCCTTCACGGATCCGAAGAGTTCGCTTTCGATCAGTTCCCTTGGCAAGGCGGCACAGTTGATTTTGATCAACGGGCCTTTGTTGCGGGGGCTCAGGTTATGGATCAGGTCGGCGATGACTTCTTTTCCGGTGCCGCTTTCGCCCACAATGAGAATCGAGACATCGCTAGGCGCCACTCGTTCGACGGTGCGCACCACGTTTTTCATTGAATTGCTCTGGAAAATGGGAGCTGCCCCACCGCTCATGGTGGAAAGGGCTTTGCGAAGGGAACTGGCTTCTTCGTTAAGGCGTTTGTGTTCCAGGGCTTTTTCCAGGTTCAGCAAGAGGGCTTTGGGCTCGAACGGTTTTTTCTGGAAATGGTAGGCGCCTTTTTTGGTGGCTTCCACGGCGGCATCCAGGCTGGCATTCCCGGTCAGAACAATGACTTCTGTGTCAGGCCACTGTTTCTTAATCCCAGGCAAAAGTTCCAGCCCATCGCCGTCAGGTAACCCTAGGTCCAAAAAGATGACGTCCGGTTGGAGGTCATTGTAGGACTCTTTGAGCTCGGCGGCAGTGGTCTTGAGCTGGGTTTCGTAGCCGTTGGATTTGAGTATGGTACTCACCAATGCTCTTATCTCGGCCGTATCATCCACTATCATTACTCTCGCCTTCATACAACTAGTCCACTGAACTGGTTAAATCCGCCGATAGTAAACCTTGCCGTCCTGCTGGCAGCAATCCTTTTGTGTGTGATTGGATCATGATAGGTCACTATTTGGGCATTAATCTAGATTAGCCCCGGGAAATCGTTCCAGGATTTCCTGCTTGAGTTTTTTCTCTTCCTCCGGCCTTTGCAGCCTACGGTTAATCCGTCGTCTTACCGAGTCCAGTAATTCAAGCCAGTCCTCCAGCGGCGGCACTTCCAGCGGTTCCCAATTTTCAAACCGCTTGGCGCGATGAAAAAAGACCCACTGTTTCCCAACATGCCGGGCGTAAACTTCTATTTTTTCGCCTTCTTCGGTTTTTCTTTTCCAACTAATTTCAGCTTTTGCGCTCATTTTCTGGTTATTCCGGCAAATCGATGCTCGCTACCGCCATCGCAGCGATTCCTTCTTCCCGTCCCACAAATCCCATTTTTTCATTGGTCGTCGCCTTGATTCCAATTTTTTTTATGTTTAATCCCAGCGCCTCGCCAATACGCATTTTCATGCCGTGGACGTGCGGCAATATTTTTGGCGCCTGGGCTATAATTGTCGTGTCTATGTTCACAATTCGCCCTTTATGAAACGCCACCTGCCGGGCTGCCTCTTCAAGGAAAATCGTGCTCGACACGTTTTTCCAACGCGGATCATTATTCGGGAAAAATTGTCCGATGTCTCCCTCACCCAGAGCTCCCAGGATAGCATCGCAGATCGCATGCATCAGGGCATCAGCGTCAGAATGACCATCCAGTCCCCGATCATGGGCTATTTCTACTCCGCCAAGGATTAATTTCCGACCGCTAACCAACTGATGAACATCGTAACCAATTCCAACGTGGACCATGAGGAGAGTATAACTTGGGAATTGCGTTGATCGAGAATTATTCTCTGATTATCGGCTTCCACCCTGATTTGGCATAAGGACTCTTTGTCGCTTGTCCGCCAGAGAGTATTTCCGGCATACTGACGTGGCATGATAAAAGTTTTTGTATTTCCAGGGCAAGGGTCTCAGAAGGTTGGCATGGGCGCGGAATTGTTTCCCCACTTTCCAAAGGAAGTGGCCGCTGCCGACGCGGAACTTGGCTATTCCATCGTGGAGCTTTGCACGGAAGATAAAGAAGGAAAATTAGGAAACACGGAATTTACTCAGCCTGCTCTTTTCGTGGTAAACGCTCTTTCGTGGCTGAAAAAACTGCAGGATGGCGGCGGGAAACCCGATTTCGTTGCCGGCCACAGCCTGGGAGAATACAATGCCCTCTTTGCGGCTGGCGCATTTGATTTCACCACTGGCCTCAAGCTGGTTAAAAAACGTGGAGAACTGATGAGTAAAGCTCGTGGTGGCGGGATGGCCGCTGTGGTCGGCTTGCCCGTCGAAAAAATCAAGGAAACGCTTCAGGCTCCGGAACTGAGTGGGATTGACGTGGCCAATTACAATTCTCCTGCCCAGTTCGTCATATCCGGCCCGGTGGACCAGATTGCCAAATCGGAAGCGGCGCTTAAGTCTGCCGGGGCTCGCAATGTGGTTGTTCTCAAGGTCAGCGCTGCCTTTCACTCCCGTTACATGGTGAATTCGATGAATGAATTTGCCTCTTTCCTTTCCGGGTTTCGTTTTCAAACCTTCGAAATACCAGTCATCGCCAATGTCACCGCCCGCCCTTACCAACCAGGTGATGTTTATGACAACCTCGCCAGACAGATCTCCTCTTCGGTTCTTTGGACTGACAGCATTCGCTATCTACTCCAGCAGCCCGACCCCCACTTTGAGGAAGTTGGCCCGGGTATGGTGTTGACCAGCCTCATTCGCCAAATCAAGATGGCCACAAGCTAGGCAACCTGAGAAAAAGAACACCTGGGATGCGCACTGGACTTCTCCAGTGCTGAGCGTCGCGCTAGATCTTCCAGAAGGGACGCGAATCGATATCCATTTTTTGGAAAAACGATTCGATGATTAATGGAATCCGGTCCATGGACTCCGCTATGCGTGCGCCTGCCGCGCCATCATATTTGCCCAGTCGAAGTTCAAGGAACAAATCCGACAACACTTTTTTCGCAGGGCCCATCCCGCGAGCCTTCGCTATTTTGTCCGTCAACGCCGCTTCGGTGAGCCGGATTCCTGAAAATGCGCGAAGAATCGCTTTAGCATCCAGCAGGTAAACTTCCACTTCCGAGGCGTCCAGCGTCACCACCTGCCCGGGAGGGAGCTTAAGTTGTTCGACCGTACGGTTCCGAATCTTTTCCTGCTCCACGTCGAGCTCTGTATCCGAATCGAAAATGGCATAAACCAGCGTGTGGACGTAACGACTCAATGCCACTTGGGCGTTGGCGTGGAAATGCAGGGTGTTTCCCTGTTCCGCATCCAGGAACTGGATACGAACGTGAAAGTTATACTTTTTAGCCAGGGCCTCGTAAATCGCTACCGCATCCGCGTCTTCCACGAAGACAATGGCGTCCGATTCAAAGCTAAAGGAGGGTTTAACTGCAAGCTGTTCGATGACGTCGAACACATCTTTGGGTGTGACCGGGTCCGCCTGCGTCGAATAATCCGCAGCTCGTTGGACGATGTAGAGCGAATCGATGGGAGTCGACGCCGCAATGGGTGTCGAATGAGTCGCCACAAAAATGGTTTTGTCTTTCGATTCATCTCGCAGGAAGTGGAAGAGGGAAACCTGCGCTGCCGGATGCAAATAAGTCTCTGGTTCTTCGATGCTGATCCATGCGCCTGGCTGCGCCAATGCCACCTTGGTGATAATCGCGATGGCCGATTTCGTCCCAAAGCTCATTTGGTTCATGGTGTAAAATAGATCTTCCTCCTCGGGATCTATTGCACCCAGCGTGGTCATGTTCTGGGAAGTCGGTGTGTAGAGCCGGCCCAGGTTAGGCACCAGTTTTCTCAGCTCGTTTTCCACTCGACGAAATTGACCCGGCTTATTGTTGTAAAGCCAATGCAGTACGTCCGGGAGATTCGAGCCGTCAGCATTAAGAGCATGCTGTCCTTCGATCAATGCCTGTGTCGGAAGGTTGCGGTGCGGATCAATCCACTGGATTCCTGTGATATGTGCGTGCACGACAGCAGCGATTTCCAAAGAGACCTTTTGGTCAGTTGATTTTTCCGGTAGTCCCAGGAATAGGCGGTAAGGCGAGGGGTTGAATTTTTCCACCGCCTTCGTTTCCCACGGGAGATCTCCTGCGTGGCTCCGGCATAACGATTCCAGATTGCCGCTTACGAATTCAATGGTGTCAGAGTTTCCTTTATGCAGGAAAATAAGCGCATTCCGACTTTCCGCTGTGAAATTGCTCACGCTAAGTTCATCACTGAATCCGTTTTCGGAGACGGTGACATTTAGGAAGATGCGAGACAGGAAATTGGAATTCGAAACTTGTTCCACAGTCACGTTCTTGTTGCCGGCATAAAGTTGTCCAATCCACTCCTCCCGTCTCTTTTTCGGCGTTTCGAATTCCAGCGTGATCAGGATCACCTCATCCAGGCGTTTTCGGTGAAGAATTTCTTTAAGCGATTGCCCGCGGGATGCCAGGGCGTGCTCCATGCTTTTCGACCCATCCGCCAGGAAATTAAAGCAGTCGAGAATGTTCGATTTCCCCGCATTGTTCCTCCCCATGAGGACGGTCAAAGGTTGGAGGTGATCAAGCTCCACCTTTTTAAGGCTTTTAAAGTTCTCTATGGAACATTTCCTAAGGAGCAGGTTTGCCGAATCCATTTTGCTTTGTTATACTCGAGACTTCTGAATTTACCAAGCTTTCGTGCGGGCGCGGCAAACGGGATGATAACATGAGACAAGATGTGGCATTTGTTTTGGAGTCGGCAGACTGGCCGGCTTTGTTGATTGAAAAACCGGGGACGATTCGCCGTTGCAACTCATCGGCTGTCGAGCAGTTTGGTCAGGGAATCATGGGAAGCTCTTCTTCGCTTATGCAAATTTGGTCGGGCGAAAATGGCATGACCCCTGAGGAGTTCGTTCATCGTGGCGAAACGGCCAGCGCTGACTTTCCAAATTTCCTTCGGTTGAGACTTCGCTCCGGCCGCACTCAGCAGTTTCGGTCGCATGTAAATCCTGTTCACCGGGATGGGCATCAATACTTGGTGCTTCAACTTTTTGTGTCGGACGAAACAAGTAATTCGAATCGTGCTGCGGCACTTCCCGCTGCCATTTCAGAAGCTTATGATGCCCCCGTGGAGGCTGAAGCCGAGCAGCGGTTGGAGAACGCCACCATCATGGATTCTTCTGCTGCGCATAAACAGAAGCTCGACTGTGCGCTGCAGTTAGCGAGGTCGGTTGCTTTGGATTTTAACAATGCGCTCACCAGCATTCTCGGTCACACCTCCCTCCTGCTTGGCAAGATGGAAATCACTCATCCCTGGCGAAGTTCCCTGGTCGAGGTAGAAAAGTCTGCTTCCCGGGCTGCTGAAATTGCCAATGATTTGGGCTCTTTTAGCCGACAGGAAAAAGACGCCAAGGTGCAGACTTCGGGAAACTTAAACACGCTGCTCCAGCGAGTTACCGACCTGTTTCCTTCATCGGATGCGCAACCCCTAAAATGGCACCTTGAACTCGAGAGAAAACTCTTTAGTTCCAACTTTGACGAAGCCAAAATACAACAAGCGCTGGTAAAAGTGATTGAAAACGCCGTTCAATCCATGCCCCACGGGGGAACGATCACAGTTCACTCCAAAAACCTGGAAGTCCTGGAACCGATCCAGGACCGAAATGTGAAGCTTAACCCCGGCAATTACATCGCTGCAGAAATTTCGGATTCCGGGGTCGGCGTTCCGGCCGAAGCGCTTCCTCGGCTATTTGAACCTTTCTTCACCACTAAAGGCAGCGCTCATCGTGGACTCGGATTGGCTTATGTTTATGGCATCATCACCAACCATGGTGGTGGTGTGGCTGTCTCAAGCGAAATCAACGCCGGCACCTCGGTTCGGATTTACCTTCCCGCCAACAAAAAAATCATCAAACAAACTTTCAAGGAAGATGAATTGACCGGTAACGAAACTATTTTGATTGTCGATGATGAAGATCTACTTCTGACCATGGGCCAGATGATTCTCTCCTCCTTCGGTTACAATGTTTTGACGGCCAATAGTGGACAAAAAGCGTTGGAATTGCTTAAGAAAGAATTTAAGCCCGTCGATCTAATCATCACCGACCTCGTCATGCCCAATATGAGCGGACGGGAATTGATTGAAAAACTACAGGAGATCAGTCCCACTACCCGGGTGATTTGCTCCAGTGGATATGTGCGTAGCGGAAATGGCGAGGATTCCGATACTTATCTCCAAAAACCTTTCACCAGCCAGGATCTTTTAAGGAAAGTTAAACAGGTTTTGCATCCTGAGGTTTAGATTAGTTGACTTAATTCCGCAGCTTGGGTTTAACTTTCCTAATGCAACTGGAAAGTCTGAAAGTTTTTTGCGATCTTGCTGAAACTGAGAGTTTCACGCGGGCCGCTCAGATTAACACCATCACCCAGTCTGCTGTCAGTCAACAGATCAGCTCGCTCGAAAAACAATTTAAATCCCTTCTCATCGAGCGCAGCAAAAAGAAATTTCGGCTTACTCGGGAAGGCCAGGTGCTTTACGAGTACAGCAAGCAGATGATTCAAACTTATGATTCCCTGCAGAGTCGGCTCCAGGAAATCAAGGACATCATATCGGGCACCATCCGCGTCGCAACCATTTACAGTATTGGCCTGCATGACCTTCCGCCTTACCTTAAACGGTTCCTGAAGAGTTATCCCACGGTCAACGTTCATGTGGAATACCGTCGTTCCAACCAGGTATATGAAGACGTGCTGGGAAACGTGGTCGACCTCGGCCTCGTGGCTTATCCAAACAAAGACAACAAGCTGGAAACGGTTCCCCTTCGCCAGGATCGCCTCGTCCTGATTTGCCACCCAAACCACCCCATCGCCAAACAAAAAAGTATTAAACTGACCCAATTGGCCGGCCAAAAATTTATCGGTTTCGAACCGGATATTCCCACCCGAAAAGCCATCGATAAAATTCTCAAAGACGAAGAAGTCGAAGTTCAGCACGTCATGGAGTTCGACAATATTGAAACGGTAAAACGGGCGGTGGAAATCGACGCCGGTGTTTCGATTGTTCCGCAGGGAACCATCGTCCAGGAAGTGGCTAAACAAACATTAGCAGAAGTTAAGATTGACGGGGTTGAACTTTTCCGCCCCCTGGCCGCCATCTACAAAAAGAACAAAGTTTTAAGCCCGGCCATGAAACAATTTTTAACCATCCTAAAAAGCAATTAGGCCAAGGCGGCATATTTCACTGTTGCTCATCCGCTAAATCTTGATTTTGAACTGCTCTCCCTGGGTCACCGATTTCGCAAAGGCCGCGAGCAACCGCGGGACCATTTCAAGATCGTTCAGGCTGATCATCTCCACCGGTGAATGCATGTAGCGGTTGGGCACACTGACCAGGGCCGACGGAATTCCTCCGCGCGTCCAAAATACCACGTCGGTGTCCGTTCCACTCGTGGCGGACATGGCTTCGTGTTGCACGGGAATGTTTTCTTTCGCTGCCAGGTTTTCGAGACGTTCCACCATACTCGGATGATTACAGCCACCATGGGTAAGCGTTGGCCCTTTTCCTATTTTCACATCGCCGTGCATCGCTTTACTTACCGTTGGATAATCCGTGGCGTGAGTCACATCGACAATCAAAGCTATATCCGGTTTGAGGGAGTAGGCAATTTGACGCGCGCCGAGCAGCCCAACTTCTTCCTGTACCGTTGACACAGCGCAAATCTCAGCCTCCAGGGCTTGCCCTTTCAATAGCCGCATCGTTTCAGCCACGGCAAAGGTCCCGATTCGATTATCCAGCGCTCGGCCGATGACCAGGTCCTCGCGCAACCGGGCAAACTGTTGATCGAGCGTAATCGGATCGCCAATCCGCACCAACTTCTCTGCCTGGCTTTTCGAACTCACCCCGATATCTACAAAAAGATCCTCAATCTTGGGCAGTTTCCTGTCACCATCCACTTTGGTTAAGTGTGGTGGAACATTCCCAATCACTCCCGGCACCGGTCCTCGAGCAGTATGAATAACCACCCTTTGCGCTTTGGCAGCCACTGGATCCATCCCTCCCAGCTTCCGGACATAGATATATCCATCCTCGTTGATGTAATTGATCGTCAGCCCAATTTCGTCCGCATGACCAGCCAGCATGATCTTTGGTAAACCGCCTTTGTTAAGGGTTGCTACACAGTTTCCATAAGCATCGGAATAAGTCTCCCCGGCAAACGCGGAAACATAATCCAGCCAAACCCGTTGACCCCGGCCCTCGTGGCCGACGGGGCTCGGAGTGTTCAAAAGTGTCTGCAAAAAGGAAAACGACTCATCGCGCATGGAACCCAATATGTCATCCAGCCGATTTGAATCAAGGTCGGAGGCGTTCACTCACTCGCTTTGGCGGTTGTCCAAACGTAATCTCTTACTTCACGAGAAAGCAAAAAAAGGTAAAGTGTGGCAGTGCTGATCAACTGAAACGCAGCAAGCAGGCAGGCAACTAGTCCCACGCTGTCATTCGCCCAGCCTCCATGCAATGTCTGCACAACAAGATGAAACGATTGTGCCAGGATACCCGGGAGGGACAATGCGGAAACGATGCCAACAACAATATAGCCTGAGCGGCTTCGATTAATCAGGGTGGAACTATTCAGAAAAAGTGTGCTGAGTATCAAAAGTCCGTAAAAAAAAGCTTTACCCGGGGAGATTTTCCCTTCATGAGCGCTCCAGCAAAACCGAGCCAGAAAAAGGATTCCCACCAGCGAAGCCAGCCCCGTCACCACGAAAATTTTCTTCGGTACCTGCGAGAGTAGTTTTTTTGCTTCCTCGATTTTCGGACCTTCATTCATTTCAGGGATTTAGTTACCAGTTTTCATTTTTGTCCAATCATTATGGGTTTTGATTTTCATTCCCATATTTCGCCGCGTACCTGCCTTATTTGGGGAATTCATCCACTGTAGCCAATCCCGATTCTGTAAAACTTTGCTTTGCCACGCAGGGGTCTAAATCTTTAATCTTGTTCCATGTCTCGTGAGTTATTGAAAAACGTCAGCCGCATTGTCGTAAAGCTGGGCACAGGAGTGTTGACGGATAGCAAGAAGAAACCAGACCTGCAGCAGATGAAACAGTTGGTCACTCAAATGGCCATGCAACGAAAAGCAGGCAGGGAAGTGGTGCTGGTCACTTCCGGCGCTGTCGGTTCCGGAATGGGTGTTCTCGGCTTCGACAAACGCCCTTCAGATCTCGCCGCCATGCAGGCCTGCGCCGCCGTGGGCCAATCCCGCCTCATGGCGACTTATGATTCACTATTTGCCGAATTTGGGCTTCACGTCGCCCAGGTCCTTTTAACCCATGACGACCTGGAGCACCACGAGCGTCACCTCAATGCGCGCAATACCCTTGTCACGTTGCTAAAACATGGTGTCGTTCCGATCATCAATGAAAACGACGCTATTTCTTTCACCGAACTCAAATTCGGGGACAACGACAAACTATCCGCTCTCGTCGCCTGCCTGATGCCCGCCGATCTTCTGGTCATTTTGACCACGGTGGATGGGGTGATTGCCGATTTTGGGAAGGACAGCGCCAACATGCTTTCCGTGGTCGATCAGATCGATGAGCGGGTCGAAAAGATGGCGGGCGGGACCACCAGCGCCACCGCAGTCGGAGGCATGAGTTCCAAAATCCAGGCGGCAAAAATCGTGGTGCGCTCCGGAGTGCCGCTGGTCATCGCCTCCGGACGCAAAACCGATGTGCTCAAAGACATACTGGAAGGCAAAGAGGAGGGCACCCTCTTTATTCCGAAACAAGAGCGACTTTCGGGACGCAAACGCTGGATCGCATTTTTTCATCATCCCAAGGGGACGTTGATTGTCGATGACGGCGCCAAGGCCGCACTTCGCGAAAACAAAAAAAGCCTGTTGCCGCCGGGCATTGTGCGCTGTGAAGGTCATTTTGCTGCTGGCGACGTTATTCGGATTTGTGATGGTGACGGAACGGAGTTTGCCCGGGGGATTTCCTATTTCACCTCGGATGCGTTAAAGACGAAAGACCTGCCCAGAACAGAAGTGGTGGATCGCGACAATTTGGTTATCATTTAATCATGAAAAAAAAGGAGAGCGGCATTCAACAGCTACTCGGCGTGATGGCGAAATTGCGATCACCGGAGGGATGCCCCTGGGATCGTGAGCAGGATCACATGTCCCTCCGTTTTCATGCGGTGGAAGAGGTTTAC
>JAQGOY010000030.1 GCA_028293375.1 Verrucomicrobiales bacterium
GCACCCAGAAGCCTGCTTCGTAAAAATGTTTTTTACCCTCCGCCAACCGTTTTATAATCTCTGCCCGGTCGTGATGGTCGAATTCCGCTCGCTTGTGCACGGAGTCATGTCGGCATCCATGCTGCACCACCTTGTAAAGAGGATTGGCTCTCAAATGATTGACCAGCGGTTGGTTTGCACCAATGGGAATGAGCTTTTCCCGGGTTTCACCTTTGGCCACCAGGAAATATTCCAGCCGCCCGTCCGGATAGGCAGCTTCCGTCGAGACATTTGGAATGGTTGCCAGATTTACCGGCAACCCACGATCCAGAAAAGGGCGATAAAGCCGTTCCAGGTAATTGATTGGCATGCACGCATTCGTATCATCATCCCGAATAATCACGTACTTCATCCTCTGGCCCTCCGATACCCACTGGCGAAGCAGGGTTGGAGCACAGGGGAAAGATTACCGGCGCTATAATATTCGCTCAGACCATGAACCAAAATCAGGTTGGGCGGCAGCTCTTTGCAAATTTCGAAAAGTGAGCAACAGTAAGAGCGAATCAGGTTAAATTTTGTATATGCGTTCATGCGCCTTTGTGGCGATCTCGTGGGCACCATTTCAAGCGAGTTACGCCTCGGTGACTATCAGGCACCGTCAGGTCGATTAGTTGAGCAACTCACGACTGACCTCTCAGGGTGTAACTGACACCTGCCAGAGTCCTTTGGCCCCTGGTGCAGACCCTGACTACCCGATCAGGGGGCAAAGGGTTTACTCGCAGCCCATCCTCTCTAATCTTGCTGGGTGGATTCTAAAGATCTAATCAAGGCTGCGATTCTTGCCGCCCTCTATCTCTTCGTCGGTCCTCTTCTCGGGCTCCTTATTGCCAATCGACCCAAATTCCAGAGAGTGGCATTCGCCGCCATGTGCTTCATGACTATTTCTGGATTGCTGGGTCCAGGGGAGTGGGGTTTCACTTTATTGGATGAGCCGGATTACCGCGGCCATGCCCGCGGATTTCATTTTTATTTTAACGAAGTCTTCGCCATCGCTTTGCTGGTTGCTTCGAAAATGGACAGGAAAGGGGCGCAAAAATGGTTTATTCCGGGACTGATTTTTTATCTTTTCTACCTCGGTTGCAGTCTCCTTTCCATCATGAATGCCCCACAGCCTCATTACTCCTGGATGAGCGCCTTCAAGTGTTTCAAGGTCATTCTCATCTTCCTCGCCAGCGCGGTGTTTTTGCGCGGAGAAGGCGAAGTGGAGTTCCTTCTTAAGACCATGAGTTATACCGTCGGCTGGGAAACGTTCGTGGTGCTCAAGGAAAAATACATCAATAAAATTTACCAGGTATGGGGAACTTTTGAACACCAGAACTCGCTCTCCATGTATGCCGGAATGATCGGCATGGTTCTTCTCGCTGCCGGGGCGGGCCCCAAAAGAAAAGGATCCAACCTTTTCATTTTCGGTTATATTTGTTGCGCCGTCATCGTCCAGGGCTCTCTCTCCCGGGCCGGCCTCGTCATTTTCGCGCTTTTTTCGGTCGTTACATTATTTTTCAGTTTCGTAGACAAGTTCACCAAACGACGACTCGTGGTCACCGGTTGCCTTGCTCTTGTTGCTTTGATAGGAGTTGGGTGGACGGCTAAAACCATCATCAAGCGATTCAACGACACGGGAAATACTGAAAGTAAACAAACACGCATTGATTTGAACATCGCCTCGCGCCAGATGTTGCATGATTACCCCACCGGCATTGGCTGGAATAACTTCGCCCTTACCATCAACTCCCCCTGGCATTATGGAGATGTCATTGATGCCACTTCTCGTCGACATAACGAAATCGTCGACAAAAAGCACCGCAAGGGAATCGTTGAAAGTCTCTATTACCTTCTGCTTTCGGAAACGGGTTATCCGGGCTACGTCTCCTTCCTCCTGTTCATCGCCTATTTCATGTTTTTGAACCTGAAAGCCATGTGGTCCTTTAGAACGCACTTCTTCGGGGCAGTCAGCATCGGTATCCTCTGCGGCTGCGGCGCCAACTACCTGCAAAGTCTTTTTGAGCGCGTCCTTACCCAGCCAAGAAACATGATGCTTTGGATGATCCTCCTCGGAATTACCGCCAAATTCGAACTCTGGAGGAGACAAAAATCCAAACAACAAAAAACCAGGAGTTCCACTGCACAGTCTGTTCGCAGTCAGGCCGCGCCGCAAAGCGAAACCGGCATCCACGCTTAAGCTTTAAAAAAACATTCCAAGACAAAAGTTCGTGAGCCATTTGCTTTTTGATGGCTTTCTTCACCTCTCTCTTTTAAAATGTTTACGGAGCTAATGTCTCGGGGGGTAAAAGTTCTGGAGAACTCTTTCAGGACTGAACCATCTTTCATTTGAATCGGAGTTATAATGATCATTGCGCGCAATATAAGGATTGTTGTTTTGAACATGGTGATTTGGATTTTGACCGTCGCGAATAGTCATTCTCAAAGTTACGAGCCAGTCGCCAATTTCGCCATCGATAGCGTGAGCACTCTCGCCACCATGATTCAAGGCAGTGACGGGAATTTCTACGGCACCACCTACTCGGGAGGGATCGCAAACTTCGGCTCGGTCTTCAAGATGACCCCGCAGGGCACTCGCACCATTATTGCTTCTTTCCTCGGCGCAAACGGGAAAAATCCGGTTGCCCGGTTGATCGAGGGGAAGGATGGCAATTTTTACGGCACCACCTTCGGGGATGAAGGAGTAAATAATGTGGGCACTGTATTTAAGGTCACTCCTTCAGGAATTCTGACCACCATACTTTCCATTCACTCGAGGGATCATTATTTGGTCGGCCAGGCATCAGGCGTTACTGAGGGGAGCGATGGAAATTTATATGTCAATTCCCAGACAATCGGTACCTATGGGAGCGTCATTAAAATAGATAAATCCGGGGCTGTTACTACCATGGTCAGTTTTGGGCCTTCGATCAATGCGACACTGCCTTCAGGGGAATTGGTGGAAGGGCTTGATGGTAATTTTTATGGCACCACCTTGAGTGGAGGCTCTGGTGATTTTGGAACCATATTCAAAATGTCGCCCGCCGGGACACTCACCACTTTTGAAGTATTCAATTCGACCACCGGAAAAAATCCAAAATATGCCATGTTGCTGGGAAGCGATGGAAATTTCTACGGAACCACTCCCGAAGGCGGAATCCATGGATACGGTACAATATTTAAGTTTACTCCCGCCGGGGTGATGACGCTTCTCGCCAACGGTCACTCCCCCTCAGGTCGTCTTGAAGTAGGAAACGATGGTTTTCTGTACGGGACTTCCCAGGTTGGTGGAACCGCAAGTCGAGGCTCTATTTTTAAAATAGCTCCCACCGGGGATGTCACCACAACAGTTTTTTCTTTCACCCAGGGATTGGGAATAGATTCTATTTCCAATCCCGGCCTTACCAGGGGGTTCGACGGAAATTTTTATGGAACAACCCTGCGCTCACTTCCAAAAGATTATAGTACCATTTTCAAAATAACACCTGCCGGAGACCTCACCACGATGGCCATTATTTCGCCCGGAAATGGCAATACTCCCACTTACAATTTGCTCGAAAGCGATGAAGGGACCTTCTACGGAACAACACATGGCGGTGGAGAATTTAATAAAGGAATTATTTATCGAGTGAACAGTTCCGGAACCATCTCAAATCTTTATTCCTTTAACGGAACGAATGGCGCTTTTTCCGAGGGAGGACTTGTCAGGGGAGCGGACGGTGATTTTTATGGTACTACCGTGGCAGGAGGGGAGAATGACCTCGGCACTGTTTTTAAAATTACCCCTTCAGGCCAGTTCACCACCTTGCTGTCATTCGATGGAGCCAATGGAAGAATCCCAAAGACTGGGCTTATTCCGGGCGGCGAGAACGATTTTTATGGCACTACGCAGCAGGGTGGCCAATACGACCGTGGTACTCTGTTCAAAATCGCCTCCGACGGCACTTTTAATTCTTTATTTTCCTTTGATGGCACCAACGGCAATGGGGCAATCTGCCTGTTTAAGGCCAGCGATGGAAACCTTTACGGAACGAGCTATCCCGGAGGAACAAATGGCTTGGGGAATATATTTAAAGCAACCCCAGGAGGTACATTGACAAATTTGTTCTCTTTTAGCGGCACCAACGGAAGAGGACCCTCTCAAGTTGTTGAAGGGGACGATGGCAATTTTTACGGAATTTCCTCCGCTGGAGGGGACTATGGGTTGGGTACCCTTTTTCGGGTAAATCCCGCAGGAATACTGACTACTTTGATTCACTTTGATGGAGCTAAGGGAAGTAATCCTCAGTCTTTGCTAAGGGGGAAAAATGGAATATTCTTTGGAACGACCGGCGGTAATGCATTTAAGTACTCGTTGACTGACGGATTCGCCCCCATTTTCTCTTTCACCAGCAGCACGGGGTACCCTTCGTCCGGACTCGTAGAGGCGCGTGATGGCAATCTCTATAGCACTACTGTTAATGGAGGACTGTATGGGGGAGGTAATATCTTTAGACTCAAGTTTCCTGGAGCAGTTATTAATATTGCGATCAACGACGGACGGGCCACCTTAACCTGGCCGTTAAGCGCTTCCGGCTATACATTGCAGTCTCGCCCATCCATGAGCACCAGTGAATGGGGTTCTCCTGGGTCGAGCCCAACGATCTCGGGTGATTACTTCACTTTAAGCGAGGATATTTCCACCGGAAATCACTTCTACAGGTTGATAAAATAAGCCGAATCGCATATCACCTGCCAATTCACTTTTGCCGGGTCGTTTTTCGGCATCGACAAATTTTATCGCTTAAAACAGTAAACCATAGTTCATGTCGCGCCTGCGCATCATTTTTCGTTCTGTAGTCATTCTCGGCATCCTGGCGTTGATTGGTCTGGGTGTGTGGAAAGCATGGCAAGGAAAATTGGTCCTCCGTAGCGATCCCGCCACTTTGCGCGATGACAAAGCCTACAAAAAATTAGTCGGTCCGCCGCAGCGTTTCGTGGCCACCAATTTGCCTCCAATCTCTGGAATAATTCTCACCACGAACGGTTCTCAAATCCAGGTCACTTATCCCGTGCCCCCTGAGCAGGAGCCCTCACTCTTCAACTACACAGTGGAACGTTTGTCGCCCGGTCAAACAGTGACTATTCAGGGAAAAAGGGTCAGCTTGAAATACCTCGGAATCTCGTATGGCATCATCCCTACGAATCTCTGGAACCAATACAACTTTCGAAAGACGGGTCATTATTATCATTCCGATTTTACAGAGATCCCTCGCGCAGATCTGCAACTCGCCATCCCCAGCCAGTGGAATCGCGAGATCGATTTTCGCGGGCGATTCCCCCAGGTTCGATTTGTCCTCGGCCCAGAAATTATTGGCTCCGCTAAATTCCTCGACATCAAAATCGTCGATGCGCGCACAAAGAAGATTTTAACCAGAGGCTATGGTATCACCGTGTCGCCTGATGTGGGGTTTAACATTGATGCCGAAATGCTCATGTGGCATTCCGCTCCCATCGAAGTCATCATTGATCTCGCCTTTGGTCCCGTCGAAACCTTCCAACTCAAACCCGTTGTCGGCGCTCGTCTTACCCATCCGCAGGGAGAAGTGGAAGTCCTGGCAGTGGCATTGGGAGACTCGCTCAGCTGGAGCATGAACAACGGCAATGGCACGAATATGATTTCCTTAAACTTCAACAGCACCAACGCAACTAACGGCGCGATGGTTGTCCTTTCCAGCCGTCCCCAGGCCAGTTCTCTACCTATCGATTTCGCATTCATAGACCAGCATGGCAAAGTGATGCCGAGCAACATAAGCGGCAGTTCCGGCAATGCCATAATGATGGGACTGGGTGGTTCTTTTTCCGATCTGGATTTTATAAAAGCCACTTACTATCCCAAATCCGTTCGGCTCATCTGTTCGCTTCCGTCGATGCCCGGTCTGCCTGCAGCCAATAAAGATGTCTCCAACCTCTTCGACGTCCAAATCCCATTCGTTCTGCTCAAAACCGATTACGAAATGGAACAATTTTTGCGCGATGTTCTCCAGCTGGAAATTGTCCAAAACCACATTAGGACAGTCCCTCCAGGTTTTTTCCCCAGGTCGTATGAGCACGTGACCCCCCGGATTATCCTGAATGATTATCTGAAATGCTACGCAGAACCTTACTCGGTTCGCATCAACCCCAAAAAACAAACACTCGAACTTCAAAGCTCGTTCGTGAAACGAACCTGGGAGCGATTCCAAAAATGGATCAAAGGTCTGTAGCCAGACCGTTGAACAACGCCGACGTCCATTGGGACGGAAATTTTCTGGGGTTATATCCCCAACTTAAGGGCTCGGCAAAAGTGGCTGCTCAACTGCCCCAGGAACAAACCAAACCTTATTTATTGGAAGCCCTGGAAGACACGAATCGGTTTGTCGTCGCCCACGTCCTGCTAAGCTCAATGGTCAGTGCAGCTTCAGGGACCAACGCCGAGACTTGGAACGGGTTAAAGGTAAACATCAACGCTGAGGGACAGGCGATAATCCCAATGGAGCAACGCAGCGACATTCAGCGAAAATGGATCAAAGGCCCCTGACCGACCTGTCGACAATCGATGTATCGTCACCAGGACGTCTTATCAAACTCACTGAACCGCTCGGGGCGCCGCAACTCCGGCACTGTCGAATACCTGAACATTTTCTGATCCATCCCACGCCGGATCGTAACCGTACGTATTCCCAGTCCGTTTCCAGGCCCCATTGATTTTTACCATGCGCTGAATTTCGATATCGTAATTTTTCTGTTTCTCGAGCGGCATGCCAGGTGCGAAATCACTTTTAATTTTCAACTCCACGTTCGTTTCCGACAATGTTCTCATGGCAAGAACCTGGACTCCTTTGAACAACTTACCCTCACCTTCTCGCCACGCGTGTATTTCCTCCTCGGTGATCCCGTTTTTAAATTCCGGCGCAAGATCCGGTCCCATGATCTCACCCATTTCTT
>JAQGOY010000038.1 GCA_028293375.1 Verrucomicrobiales bacterium
CCCGCTCATCGAGCTTCACCAACAGGTCTCCTTTTTTCACAACCTGATTATCGACGACTGCCACCCGCGAGATATACCCGGGGACTTTGGCCGAGAGTGTGGATATGTCAGCGCCCAGATAGGCATCTTCTGTGGACTCCACAAATCGACCGGCAACCCACCAATGATGCGCATAATTTCCTACAAAAGTTAGTGCCAGCAGTGCCGCCGCTGCCAGGAGGAAATTCCGGGGACCGCGCTTGATCGGCGATTCTTTACCGGGCGTGATATCTGGGGTATTCGTTGCGGCAGGGTTTCGGACAATAGGCTCCGGTGACTGAATAGGAGCCCTGGCGTTAGGACTGGAGGAATAAGGAACCGATTCAGAAACAATAGATGGATTAGAGGTAGTCATAAGAATTAAAAGTAGTTATTAAACCGACTGGTTGGTATGTTTTCTGACCGCAATTATTTGCCGTTCATTATTTTCCTGCTTCTGCTGGTTTTAGGCCTTCCCTGCCGTTTTCATCTGCTTTTGATCGCGCACTGTTCCTTCTCCCATTAGCGATATTAGGTAGCGACGGAATTCCGTGATGTTCTCGATCAACGCATCCGTATCATCTTCCGTTTTCGCCATGATCAAGGAACCCTGGAAAATCGATAAATAAAGCCGCGCAATCTTCACCGGTTCGAAATCTGCCTTCGGCGCATAAAGCGCTTTCGCCTCCGCCAGGTCCACTTCAAAATCCTTCGTCCATTCCGTAAAGGCCAGTCGGCAAGCCTCCTTCAAATGGGGATAAGTGATCGCCGTTTCCTGGGCAAAAGCGCCCACTAGGCAACCGCGATTGATCTGTTTTGCCGACCGGAAATAATCCTGCACAAATTCCAGCCGCCCATAAATCCGCGCCAGGGGATCAGGCAGTTTCCGAAACGCGGCCCCCATGATTTCCTTCGATTTCTCGGCAGTAAAATAAGCAGCAGCCTCCCGGGCAATATCTTCCTTGCTCTTGAAATAATGAAAGAAGCCGCCCTTCGTCACCTTCGCCTCCGCGCAAATATCATCAACCGTAGTGGCGCTATAACCCCTCACCCGCATCAGCTTGATACCAGCCTCAAGCAAAGCACGTTTGGTATCGTTCAAACCATCGGATTTAGTTTTAGCGCTCATACAGACTAGTTGGTATGTTGAACCATCCACAAAATAATGTCAAGCCCCCCTGTAGCGTTTACCTCCCAACCTCGTCTTCCCTTCCCCTCCCCATCTAGGCTTTACGCGTCCGCGGATAAGACTTCCCATCCGCCCTCTATCCCGAAGGGATCAGCAACTAGCCCAATGGAGGTCGAACTTCGACTTGGCGCGAAGCAGCCTACCGTGGGTATCCAATCCAGCGCGTAGCGCTCTCGAACACGATTTTGCAAAATCGTGGCAACATTCTCCGCGCGTAGCCCCTATCGCTTGGTAACCGTGAATTGGACAATGAGATCCCTCAGTTGTTGACATTCCCGCTCATTCAGGCTCGGACAAAAAGGCAGGTAAACGAGATTATCCAGTGTTAGGTCGCTGTCCTCACCCTCCGGTGCGCCGATCCTGACAAGGCTCGACGCCTTTTTGGTAGCATCGAAGCCATTCTTTCGGAGGTGCCTCACGAGGCCGTCGCTCTTTGAGGTTTCAACTGGTAACACCCAATGAGAGTGGTTGAAGTTTGCAGCTCCAATGCGCATGACTGCCGGGATACCTTCCAATACCAGTTGAGCCTTCTTTTTCCTCGCCTCAATCATTTGCGGATCAAACGTTCGGAGGCGATGTTCAATAAAGCGCAAATTGGCAAGGCAAGGCCGGTGACGAATTCCTTCGAGCATCTGTTTGGATTGAAATCCCCTGGTGAAGCTCGATAGAACGTGATCGGGATCATACCCTGCCAATTCCACGATTTTGTAAAAAAACGTAAATGGGACCCTTGATGTCAAAAATCGCATCAACCCCAGTTTGAACAACTTTTTTATAAAAATCCGTTTTGTTTGGCGGGGGAGTTTCTCGTTGAGTTCGATAACCTTGGCATGAAGGCCTGCATCATTAATTTTTAACAACGCGCCACTGGCCGTGGTATGGGTCTTGATCAATCCAAAACTAAACATAACCACGTCGGACAAAGGATTGCCTCTGAAAGTATTACCCGTGAACGCTTGCGCACAGTCCTCGATAACGACCCACTTCATTTCTTTCGCCAAAGCGACTACCTCATCGGTATCCATTCGTGCTCCGAAAAGGTGGGTGATGAGAATGGCCCTGGTCAAAGGAGTCATGACAGCCCTGATTCGATCCAGAGAAAGGTGGAGGCTTTCCTTATTCACCGACACTGGCACCGCAGTAAGCCCATGAGCCGAGATAATGCTGAACATGTCCGGGATGTTGATATCCGTCACGAGGATTTCCGTACCGGGAGCGAAATTCAGCGCGGCCAATACCAGATCAAAGCCTGTTCGAACGGACAGACAGGCAAGTGTGCCATTCCCGAGTTCGTGCATGCATGTCGACCGACTTTGGCTATCAACAGCGCAAAGCCGCAGGCCTTTGAAAATTTCACTGTAGGAAATATCCGGCCGCCCTCGGGGTATCATCGCTATGACCTGTGGAACCCAATGGTGAACTCGGAAAACAATTCAGGCATCCCCTTTATTATTGCACCCCAACCAATCGTGCAAACTATCTCGGACCGATTAAAAACCTGTCGACTCATTCCACTCGCTCAAAAACTCACACGCCGGAATGGATATCCATAATTCTGACGCAGCGAGCGTTTAGCGCCAAGTGAACGACGAAAACCTCGCTCGCCCCAAGCGAGCTCCGAAGGTCCTCCAAAGCTTTACGCGTCCGAGGATGAAAAAACCAACCCACGTTTGTAAGAATCTGCGAGCATCTGTTATCTGTGAACAAAACCTCTTGTTCAAATTTCGTCCCCATCTATCAATTCCACATCCGTAAGCCATTGAACTCCAACCGCTTAAAAATATGTCAAACTATTTTTAGGGTAGGACAATCTACGGGGTATACCCCATGTTAACCTTGTTTCAAATTGAAGATTAAACAGATAAAGAAAAACGATGAAAATATCAGGACAGCCGAATGAACCCGAACCAGATAACAGAATCTACGTTGTCCCGGTTGAAAGCCAACCTGGTGAACGACGAACCTTAAACCAAATCGGAAGCCCAATCCCAAATGCTGCAGTCCGGACATCTGTGAAAATCGGTGAATCTGTGGACAACCATCCTCTGCTGTGGAGACCGCGAATTTCCCGCGAAACGAAACCACGGAAGTCGAACTTCGACCAAAATAAAATTGAAAACCCTTCGCCCTTGTCTGCATCAAAAACCCGAAGATAATCCAGGCTGCGAAAAGTCATAATCAAATGCTCCAAAGTAAAATCTGATCAAATGCCACCAACCAGCAGGACCAAAACGCGCACAAACCAAAGCCAACCTGCGGCCATCGTAAAAATGCGTAGGATACGAGGTGACGTGAATCAAATCAAAAAGTCAAACAAGCCGTGCAAGATGAACCCAAAAGAACAAAGCATAAATCCCAATCCTTCCCCATTTCGAAATGCTGCAATTTCGACCAAAATCGCAACATTTTCCGGTGAAATGTCACTTTCCTGTCACTTCTATAGTGACAATTCATTTTGTCACCGATCAAAAATCGATAAACAACCCCAACCTGGCCGCATCACAACATTATGACTCCAACAACTGAATATTTGTGAACAACACTCTTCCCCCCAGTACGTGTCAGTTTCATTTGATCGACACGAAGTGCGAACGGAACAACGAAATGCGTCAAATCAAAAATCCAAGGAACCCGGTCAGAAATGGAACCAAAAATATGGCAACCGGCATAAAGGAAGAAAAACCGAGAACCTGAAACAAAGTGTTGGCTCCCCATCTCTCCTTCTCACCGAACCCCGGCCAATCTACCCTCTTGCTTTTACGTGGGATTTGTTCAGCATTTCACGAATACGCAACGTCCATGAGACGTCAATCCATCACAGCGTAGCTCGCTGTTTGGATTGCCGTCCTGTCTCTATTATGAAATTGATGAATCTTGGCCTTATGGGCCGCATGTTTTTGTTAGGATCTTTGGCATTTAGCTATCCGATACATTCTGTGCTGGCTGCTACGGCTCCCCTCGAACTTAAAAAAGGCGATCATATTGCCATCGTCGGCGGCTCATTGGCAGATCGCATGCAGCATGATGGTTGGCTGGAAACTCTAATAACCGCAAAATTTCCCCAGGAAGACCTGGTTTTCCGCAACCTGTCTGCCTCTGCGGATGAGGTTGCCACCTGGCATCGCTCCGACAACTTTGGATCCCGCGACCAGTGGCTTACCAAAGTTCAGGCGGATGTCATTTTTGCTTTTTACGGATTTAATGAATCGTTTGCCGGGGTCGGTGCAATTGAAAAATTTCGCGGTAACCTCGACAAATTCCTGAAAGACACCAAAACCAAAAACTACAGCGGCAAAAGCTCTCCCCGCATCGTTCTCTTCTCTCCAATCGCCAATGAGGCGTTAAAAGATCCAAATCAGCCAGATGTCAGGGAAAACAACCGGAATCTGAAAGAGTATACTGCGGTCATGGCCGAAGTCGCCAAGGCTAACGACGTTCCTTTCGTCGATCTTTTCACCGCTTCGCAACTTGTTTACGCAGACGCCGCCAAGTCAGGAAAACCAGCAACCATCAATACGTTCATGATGAACGAATCCGGTGACAAAGCTTTGGCCCCGGAAATTTTCCGTGCGCTTTTCTCGGAGTCAGCGCCTTCTGGCAACCTTGAGAAATTGCGCCTGGCCATCGTCGACAAAAACGAAGAATGGCATCATCGCTATCGTACCGTCGACGGATACAACGTGTATGGAGTTCGATCCAAACTGCTTTTCCCGAAAGCGGGCAAAGACTCGCCCAAAATCAGCAATGCAGACGTGATGCAGGAAGAGATGACTCAGCGCGACGTTAAAACGAGTAACCGCGATCTTCGCGTTTGGGCCGTAGCGAAAGGCGGCGACTTGAAAGTGGTTGATTCCAACCTTCCCGCTGTTGACAAAATTGAATCCA
>JAQGOY010000084.1 GCA_028293375.1 Verrucomicrobiales bacterium
GGGATTCGATTTGTCTCGGGAACACAACATCCAAAGCGGCAGCGAGTTGCGCATCTTTTGCTCCCGGTTTCAGACGAGCCATCAGCCGGACCCACCAATGATCTGTGGATGTGGCCGCTCTTTCGAGGAATTGGGATTGCGGCGTCATGAGCAAATAAAAGTCCAGGGAGTTGCCTGCCCTTACCCCGGAAAAGGCTGAAGGCAACACTCCAATAACCGTCATTGTAATCCCATTTAATCTGATTACTTGATTGATAATGCCGGGATCCCGCGCGAAATATTTTCCCCATGCATCTGAAGTAAGGATGACCTGCTGCGCGGCTTCTGAAGAGTGGATTCCCGGGGCAAAAACTGTTCCCAAATAAGGGACAGCGCCAAGGGCAGAAAAAAAATTGTCGGAAACGATCATGCCTCTTGCGGCAGAAGCCGAGCCGGCCGCGAGGAGGGTGACATCTTCAAGAGGTGCAAAAGCAAAAATGTCTGCAAAACTCGCTCCATGTTCTCGAAGCTCCATGAAAACAGGTGGAGAAACGGCATTTCCAGTCAGCCGACTTCCAACTTGTGTGGATTCACCACTAAAGGATCGCAGGCGGGCGTCTGTTCCAGTCCATTGAAGGATGCGCAACTGTTGGGGATTTGGGACCGGAAGGGATCGAAGTAGAACTCCATTCACGATTGAAAAAACAGCGGTGCATGCGCCCAGGCCAAGACCGAGCGAAAGAACCGCAATTAGAGTAAACCCGGGAAACTTCAACAATTGGCGGCATGCAAATTTGAAATCGTTCATGGAGCGTGCAGAAATTTATTTATCCATCCAACCGTCACGAAGCCGGATGATTCGATTTCCATAGGCGGCATTTGCTTCGGAGTGAGTGACCTGGATGATGGTGGTTCCTGCGTTATTGAGTTTTTTGAAGAGTGCCATGATTTCCGCCCCCTGCTCCGTGTGGAGGTTCCCTGTGGGTTCATCAGCCAGGAGGACTGCCGGTTTGGCGATAATAGCGCGGGCGACAGCGACGAGTTGCTGCTGGCCTCCTGAGAGTTGGGCAGGAAATAAATCCTTTTTGCCGACTATTCCAAAGCGATCAAGGGTATCTGCGACAACTGCTTCACGCTCAGACTTTTTGATATCACGATATGACAACGGAATGTCGAGGTTTTCGGCCACGGTTAAATCCTCTAGCAAATGGAATTTCTGGAACACAAAACCAATATGACGTTTGTTCAGGGCAGCGCGTTCTTTTCCCTTAAGGAGATGCACCGGGGCATCATTAAAAAAGTATTCGCCGGTCCAATCGTGATCATAGAATCCGATGATTCCCAATAATGTTGATTTACCGGCTCCGCTGGGACCCATGATGGTGACGAAGTCTCCCTCCTGGATGTCGAGGTTGATTTGCCTTAGCACGTAAGTGGGGCTTGGGCGGGTAGGGAAACTTTTCTCCAGGTTGCGCAGCTTAATCATATCGTGAACTAAGAAATTTTTCCAGCCTCGGCCTGTTCCGCCTCATGTTGTTCCTCAACCACCCGACCATCGAATAGATGGATCTGTCGATCGGCATGCCGTGCGAATCGTGGGTCGTGGGTAACCATGCAAATGGTCGCCCCTTCGCGGTGCAATTCGCGCAAGAGATTCATCACGGCATCGCCATTTTTAGAGTCGAGATTGCCGGTGGGCTCATCGGCCAGTAGGATGGAGGGTTTGCCGCCAAGGGCACGCGCCACTGCCACGCGTTGTTGCTGACCGCCAGACAGCTGCGCGGGATAGTGCTTGGTTCGATGCCCCATGCCTACTCTTTCGAGGGCTTGACGTGCCGCCTCATGGCGCTCGGCCTGGCCCATGCCACGATAAGTCAGAGGCAATTCTACATTTTCAAACACAGTCAGATCCCCAATCAGGTTGAAACTTTGAAAAATAAAACCTATCTCACGGTTACGAATCCTGGCGCGAGCGGCAAAATCGAGATTGGCAACTTCCTGGTTGTTCAAGGTGTATCGCCCCTCGGTGGGAGTATCGAGTAATCCGAGGATGGATAGCAGGGTGGATTTTCCGCAGCCTGAAGGGCCGGCTATGGAGACGTATTCGCCGCGGGCAATGGTAAGATGAATGCCAAACAGCGCGTGCGTTTCCACCTCGTCGGTAAGAAAGACTTTCTTGATATTGTCCAGTTCAATGATGTTATTGCTATTCATGTCGATAAGTTATAATGAAATAATACTATTCCTTGATGTAACCGAGCCAGTTCAATAAATTTTCAGTTTAAGCGGACCCTTTCATGGGAATCCCAGGTGGACATGTCAGAGAGAATTACCTGATCTCCGACTTGCAGGCCTTGAAGAATTTCAATGGTGCTGACCGAACTGCGACCCAGTTTCACGGGCACTCGCACTGCATATTTGCCTCCTTCAACGAGCCTAAATAATCCCACTGTGCTCTCCGGCTGCCCCTGCACGGGTCGTCCGATATAGAAAACGTTTTCCAGCCGTTCGAGCTCGATAGTTCCATCGACGCTGAGATCCGGACGCGCTCCTTTTGGCAGAGCTCCCTCCAATTTGACATCGATGGTGACGGTTCCGTTTTGCACAGATGGATCCACCCGGGTGACTCGTCCGGGAATGATGCCATTACGAGTGTCGATGCTGGCCAACTGTCCGATAAGAATATCCTTGGCCTGGGTCTCAGCAATTTTGATTTCAGCTTTTAACTTGGTGGGTTGGACGATCTTGGCCAGGGTAGCGCTGGGGGTGACTCGCTGACCAGACTGAAGCGTGGTGAGATCGCCAATTTGTTGCAATACACCGTCGATACCGGCGCAGACCTTCAAAGCTTCATACTGACGCTTCTTAAGGGCAACCAGGGCTCGGTTTTTTTCGAGATCCGCCTGCTGAACGGCGAGCTGAGATTGTGTGGAGTCCACGCTGATGCGTAGACGTTCCTCTTCAATTTCCACCCTCCCAGTCAACTCTTCCGCTTTGGCGCCGGAGCGTTTGGCAGTGAGCGAGGCGACGAGGCCTTTTTTACTGAGAACTTCGTCGGCTTCGGCTTCCAGTCTTGCCTGGGCCAGATCGGATTTCAGGGAAGCAAGAGTAGATTTTTGAGTGAGCCGATCACTTTCCAGTTGCACGGTGAGCCGACGAAGTTGTGCTTCGGAAGCTTTCAATTGCCATTCAGCGTCGAAGACATCCTGCTTCAATTGGGGATTGCTTAATTCCATGAGTACTGTGTCGGCCTTGACCTCGGCCCCGGGCAGAACCAGGATTCGTTCCACGCGTCCATCCGTCTCGGCCTGCACATATTGGATTTGGATGGGGACAAGCGTTCCATTGCCGCGAACCTGGCGAAGCATTTGTCCCTGTTTCACTGTATCCATCCAAACCGAAGCTTTTTCCACGGTGGGAGCGGCGGGTTTAAGGCGGCTTAAGCCGAGAGAAGTTCCTGCCAGGACAAGGCAACTTCCAACAATCCAAATAATTCTTCGTCGTTTCTTTTTTCGCAATTGGTCTGGCCGGGCAATATCCATTTTTATTCTTTCTCGACGAAAATTGATGTGCAGATGCAATGCCAAGGCATTCCACGCCGAATCGGAATGCATCTTTCCGTCAAACGTAACGATAGTGGGATCTCATCGTCCCGGTATTGGGATTTCATTTGATGTTCAAATTGAGGTTATGTCGCTCCATAACTGTCCCCTGGCTCAGGGCTAATCTGGCGAGGGCGCGATTGTAATCCGCCAAAGACTGGATTTCGCGTAAGCGCGCTGCGGTCAAGTCACGTTGAAACTGGAGCACAAAAAAACTGGTGGTTTTGCCATTCTCATACATCGTCTGGTTGGCGGCAAGCGCTTGCTCGGCGAAAATGCGCGCTTCACGAGTCAAGGCCACGCGAGCCAGCATCGTTTGAGCGAGCGTTACGGCGTCTTCGATCTCAATGAGGACGTTTTGTTCAAGTTGCTGCAGTCGAAGCAATGCCTGTTGTTTTTGCGCTTTGGTGATGGCGTAGTTGCCGCGAGCAGCCCGATTGCCCAAAGGAACAGTCAACGCGATGCCATAAGAATAAAACGGACCATCCCCTTTCCGAATTCCCCCGTAAGTGTCGCTGAATTCTGAACCGGCGCCATTTAAACCATAACTTCCAATGAGGTCTAATTGCGGAAAAAGCTGGTTGCGCCGGTATTTTAGAATAACGCCGAGTCGTTCCAATTCCAGCCTTGCCTGGAGGAGTTCGGGGCGATGGCTCATGCCAGTATTCCAGCTTTGGGTTCGATCAAACTTTTCAGTGGATGCTGTTATTTCATCGACCGGATTAATCACCACGTCCTGCCACTCTGCGTAATTATCACTGAGCAAGCTTTTGGTCGCGTTTTGTTGTGAGGAAAGAGATTGCTCGGCGAGCAACACATCGGCCTGTTGAGATGACACCTGGGATTCCGCCTGTTTTTCATCAAGCGGTGCGGCAGTGCCAGCCTTCACACGCTCTTTGTTGGCATCGAGCAAGTCCGTGGCAAGTTTCAAAGCCAATCGCTGCACCCTGGCATTCTCCTGCGCCAGCTTGAGTTCGTAATAAGCGAACTCCACATCAGTGACTATCTTCATGACTTGCAATCGAAATTCGGCTTCGGAAATTTTTAAGATTTTTTTGCTGGCCTGGATCTCAAGGCGATTGGCGTCTATCCACAGGTTGCGCAATAGTGGCTGCCGAAGGCGGATGGAGGCAAGTCCATCGGATGATTGAAATGGACCACCGCTGCCCAGCCCCCGGCGCTCATTGGAGCTGCCGCCAATGTCATAACTCAGGCCCGTGGGCAAAAATCCGCCAAGATTCGCACCAACTTCATCGAGATGGGTGACGGTGCCGGGAAAGGCTCGGTTTTGGGCATCCACTCCCCCGGGCGATTCATTAAACGAATGAGTGGCGGAACTGGAAAAGCTCGGTTCGTAGGCTGAATAGGCAATCGAAAGTTGATTTTGGGCGATGACAGGATTCAGCCGTTCGACCTTGATGTGTAAATTGTGTTCGAGGGCAATTTGAATGCATTCCTTGAGTGTCAGGGAGCGCACGGTGTTCGTTTCGGCGCGGGATTGAACGACGAACGAAAGAATTGCCGCGACAAGGGCGATACGAATCACGAATTGTTTACGATATATGATGAAGGCCTATATGCAGTCTTCATGCCAAGAGTTTTTGGCTTTAAAACGGGGATTTATCTCTAAAAGGTTCCAGCCGTGGGATTTCAAAATCCCAAAATCGGAACTATTATAAAGGAAGTCGGATTCGAGCCTCGCACCCCCTGGAGTTCATCCTGTTTTCGAGGGTCAGGGTGCCCCCATGGGCTTCGGCTATTTGGCGGCTCAATACCAGTCCAATGCCGGTTCCTTTCGGTTTGGTGGTGAAAAAAGGGACGAAAAGATTGGCGGTGCCCGCCAGGCCATTGCCTTCGTCCCGCACCATGACCTCCACAAAAGCTCCGTTTTTTTTCCAACTGATGGAGACACCGCCTTCGCTTTCGATGCTGGCGTCGGTGGCGTTGCGAACAAGGTTAATCAACATCTGGTCCAACTGATCGATGTCTCCCTGAATGCTTACATTTCCTCCATCCACCACTTCCACATCCATTCGAGTTTCGACGTGTGCGACTCGTGAAACCCACGCTGAAACAGAAACCGGTTTTCGTTTCGGAGGCGGCAATCTCGCAACGCTCGCATAGGCTTCCATGAATCGCGTGAGCGATTCTGCCCTGGAGGAAATAATGGCAAGGCCACGATGCATGTCTTCTTCCCAATCACCTGGCCGATTCGGTTTTTTAACCAATTGCTCGAGACTGCCGGCAATCGATTTAATCGGAGCAAGGGAATTGTTGAGTTCATGTCCCAAGACTCGCACCAGCCGCTGCCAGGCCTGGCGTTCCTCATCGCGCAAGGCCCGGCTTAAATCGGTGAGCACAACCAGTTGATGCGGAAGACCGCCCTGCCGAAAACTGGTTCGACGGATTCCCCATCGGCCGATGCCGCCAGGGAACGTGGCCTGGATGGTTTGCACGGGTTCGCCATTCAAACATTCCGAGAGGCCAATTTCATCAGCCCTGCGCCGGAGCAAATGTTCGCTGGAGCGCGCGAGCAATTTTTCACCGGCCCGGTTGACGAGGCAGAGGCGTTGGGACTGGTCCAACGTGAACACAGCCACCTCAATCTCAGTCATCACGGTGCGGAGCAATCCCATGGCCTCCATCGCTCCAAGTCGTTGCTCGCGCAAGGTGTCGGCAAGCGTGTTGATTTCAATCACCAATTCCCCCATGGCATCCTCACGGCAGGCTCCGCGCGCGCGAGTGGAGAAATCGCCCTCGCGCATACCGGCGAGTAGATTAGCCAATGTTTGCAAAGGAAATCGAACTTTTTGCCGAGCGGCGAAACCGAATCCGAGCCAGCATAAAAGCAGTAAAAACGTGCTGGTGATGGAGGTAACAACGGAAAAATCACTGCTCCATAACCACCACAATGTCACCACGACGCCGGGAAAACCGGACATTAGCACCAGCAATAAAACTCGAACCTCAAAACTTACTTTTTTGGCGGGGCGTCGAGTGTTAAGTTTGGATGACATGACGGGCGCCAGGCGAATCAAAGTTTATACTTCTCAAGACGTCGATAAAAAGCGCTGCGACTCAAGCCAAGCACCTCGGCTGCCTGACGCGCATTTCCATCACAACGAGCCAGAGTTTTTTTGATCAGGAAGCGTTCAACTTCCTCTATGCTCATCTCCTCCAAACGAGTCGCGCCATCACCATCCCCGGGGCCTATCAAACCCAAGTCTCTTACTCCTATTGAATTGCCCCGCGCCATCAATACTCCTCGTTCCACCGCGTGGGAAAGTTCGCGGACATTCCCAGGCCATGAACAATCATTGAGTGCTCGTTGCGCGTCCGGGTCGAAGAATTCAATAGGCCGACGATATCGGCGGCAATGTTTTCCGAGGAAATACATGGCCAGCTTCAAAATGTCATCGCGTCTTTCGCGCAGTGGTGGAAGCCGGAGCTCAATCGTGTTGAGTCGAAACAAAAGATCCTGTCGGAAACGACCGGCGTTCACCTCTGCGCGCAAATCGGAATTGGTGGCAGTAATCAACCGGACGTCCACCTTGCGCGTTTTGGACGATCCCACCCGCTCGAATTCCCCGGTCTCCAGCACCCTCAACAATTTGCTCTGTTGAGCGGAGGGAACGTTTCCGATTTCATCCAGAAAAAGAGTGCTGCCTTCAGCCAGTTCGAATCGACCCAGGCGATCTGCCTTGGCATCGGTGAAAGCACCTTTCACGTGTCCGAACAATTCGCTTTCAAACAAATTTTCAGACAATCCGCCAATATTCACGGTCACAATGGCTTTGGATTTCCTGTCCGAAGCGGCGTGAATCAGTTGAGCCACAAGGCCTTTACCCGTCCCGTTTTCCCCTGTGATCAAGACATTGACATCCGTGGGGCCCACCCGGGAAATCATTTCCATAACAGGTTGCATGGCCGCCGAACCTGCAATTAGCGTGGGGAGTGAATCTCCGCGAAGTTCAACTGTGGCCGCTTCCAAACGAGCTTTACCCTGGACGGCCTCACTCAAAGCGAGTTGGGTGCGAACAATGGAGAGGACACGCGCGTTATCCCAGGGTTTTTCAACAAAATCAATGGCGCCACGTCGCATGGCTTCGACCACCAACTCCACTGTGCCCCAGGCTGTCATGACGACAACTGGAGGCTTTTCATCCAGCACGGCGATTTTCGAAAGTAATTCCAGCCCTTCTTCCCCGGAAGTAGTGTCCCGGGTGTAATTGAGGTCCATCAACAGCAGATCCACCTCCGCATTTTGCAACGTTTTTAGAACTTCCCTTGGCGAACTCACTACCTCCGTTCGGTAACCTTCACCTTTGAGAAGAAGCCGTAACGCTTCCTGAACGTCAGGCTGGTCGTCTGCGATAAGAATCAGTTTACGCGAAAGGGTCACGCTGCCTTTTAAGCCAGTCATTGCATCCGTGCAAGCAGAAGGCAGACCAAGCCATTTAAACTATTTTGGGAGAACGCTGGGATCTGAAAGAACTCGCTCCTCTAAATTCTAACCATTTGATCAAAGGATTGCCTCCTTCATCTTCCTCATCCGGGCTTTTTTAGCGATTGCCCTTCCATTTTAGATTTCGCAATATGGCCGACTATTGTTTATGCGCCGGCAATATCCTTATCATTTAATTGAACCGAAGTGGCAGAGTGTTTGGGAACATGGCCAGACTTTTAGAGCCTGGAACCCAGGGGAACAGATCCCCGAGCAACATCCTTTTGCTGTGCGCCATGGATTCAAGTCTGGCTCCGCCATTGCGCCCACTTTACCACCTAAATACTACATTCTGGACATGTTCCCCTACCCCAGCGGGAATGGGCTTCATGTCGGGCATCCCGAAGGATACACCGCGACGGATATCCTGGCTCGTTATAAGAGAGCGATGGGTTTCAATGTTCTTCACCCCATGGGCTGGGACGCGTTCGGATTACCGGCGGAACAGTACGCCATCAAGACCGGCAAACATCCTCGGGCAACGACGGAGGAAAATGTTCAGAATTTTAGGAAGCAGATCAAATCGCTCGGTTTCAGTTATGACTGGTCCCGAGAAGTAGATACGACCAATCCCGGGTATTTCAAATGGACCCAGTGGATTTTCCTGAAGCTCTACAATTCATGGTTCAATCCCGTCACCAATAAGGCGGAGCCCATCGATACTCTCATTTATCCCGCAGAAATAAAAACAGATGAGGAGAAAAAGCGATTTGCGGACAACAAACGGCTCGCATTTGTTTCTGAAGCGCCTGTCAATTGGTGTCCAGGACTAGGCACTGTCCTGGCGAATGAAGAAGTGGTGGATGGAAAAAGCGAAGTCGGCGGATTTCCAGTGGTTCGTCGGCCCATGCGTCAATGGATGCTCCGGATCACTTCCTACGCCGAGAAGCTGTTGAAGGATTTGGACACGATTGACTGGAGCGATTCACTCAAGGAAATGCAGCGGAATTGGATTGGAAAGTCCGAAGGCGCCGAAGTCGTTTTTCAAATTGCCCGAAATCCCGAGACGATCACGGTGTTTACGACAAGGCCTGACACTCTGTTCGGGGCCACTTATCTCGTCCTGTCACCGGAACACAAATTAGTGGATCGCATCGTTAGTGCGGCGCAAAAGGAAGCCGTCGAAGCCTACAAGCAACAGGCAGCGTCGAAGAGTGATCTCGAGCGCACGGAGTTGGCCAAGGACAAAACCGGTGTCTTCACCGGAGCCCAAGCGGTCAACCCGGTCAATGGACAGGAAATCCCTATCTGGGTGGCGGACTATGTCCTCGCCACCTATGGAACGGGTGCCATCATGGCTGTCCCGGCGCATGACAGTCGCGACCTCGAATTTGCCGAGAAATTCAATTTACCCATCATTGATGTCGTGCAGGCGCCCACTGGCACTGAGAACAGAGGTTATACCGGTGAAGGGGTGAACATCGAATCCGGTTTTATAACCGGGATGACCACGCCTGAGGCAAAACAGCACATTACCAAATGGCTTGAAACTAATGCGAAGGGCAGGAAGACAGTTAATTACAAATTGCGCGACTGGCTTTTTTCTCGTCAACGCTTCTGGGGAGAACCATTTCCCATCGTCTGGTCCAATGGACAACATAGGGGCCTGGAAAATGCAGATCTTCCCTTGCTGCCGCCCGAATTGAGTGATTTCAAACCGACCATGACCGGCGAGCCTCCGCTGGCCAGGGCGAAGGACTGGGTTCAGCTGCCGGGCGGAGATATTCGTGAAACCAATACCATGCCGCAATGGGCTGGAAGCTGCTGGTATTACCTCCGGTATTTGGATGCTTCCAATTCGAACGAATTTTGCTCTAGTCTCAACGAAAAATACTGGATGGGAACATCGGCTGAAAATGGGGGGGCGAAAGCCACTCCAGGAGTCGACCTTTATGTCGGGGGCACCGAGCACGCAGTCCTGCATCTCCTCTACGCCCGTTTCTGGCACAAAGTGCTTTTCGATCTGGGTTTTGTTTCCACTGCGGAACCGTTTTATAAACTGGTGAACCAGGGAATGATTCTGGGTGAAGACGGCCAGAAGATGTCCAAGGCTCGGGGCAACGTAGTCAATCCCGACGACATGGTTAAATCTTTCGGCGCAGATTCGCTCCGCCTTTATGAAATGTTCATGGGGCCCCTGGAAATGGTGAAGCCTTGGAACACGAAGGGGGTTGAGGGGGTCTATCGATTCCTCGGCCGCGTTTGGCGGACATTCATTGACGAGCAGAGCGAAGTGGATTTCGAGCAGGCGTCCACCGTGTCGACGGAAGATCCGGAATTGCTCGCAACCCTGGCATTATCTCCAACCATCCAGAATGCGCCGGCGGCTCCGGAGCAATTGAAGGCGATTTCTCAAGCGATCAAGAAAGTAACCGATGATCTGGAGGGGATGCGATTCAATACCGCCATTTCGGCCATGATGGTTTTCATCAACGAAGCCCATGCCTGGCCGGTGAAGCCGGTGAGCGTGTTGAAAGACTTTTTGTTGTTGCTGCACCCCTTTGCGCCTCATTTGGCCGAAGAGTTGAACGAAAAGTTGAGGAGAAAATTTGGCGGTTCACTAGGTACCCTCGCATATGAGCGATGGCCTCAATATGACCCAGCCCACCTGGTGGAAGCCACCCTTGAGATTCCGGTTCAGGTTAATGGAAAATTAAGGGATAAACTGGTGGTGAGCGCGGATGCAACGCCCGCTTTCCTGGAGGCAGAAGCGCTGAAAAGCGAAAAAGTGCAACAGTTTCTAGTTGGCAAGGTCATTAAAAAAGTAATTGTTGTTCCCAGAAAACTGGTAAACATTGCCGCAAGCTGACGGATGAGCACTGGTTTCTGAATGTCATGCATCGATTAACGAAACAGGAACAGCTGGTTCTATGTATCGTAATGGGGTTGTTGTTGTTGGGATGGGCAGTGAAATCCTACAGATTGTCACATCCCTCCGGGACAGCCGCCGCCCAGCAGTTAGCGCCGAATAAATAACTGATATGCAGCCTGTAAATTTTGAGGAAGTGATCGAAAAGATTCTCGAAAAAGATTCTCGTTACCACCGTGACGCGTATTTCTTCGTACGCGAAGCGCTCGATCACACTCAGAAAGTTGTGGCCAAGTCGCACAAAGACCAGGTCCGGCACCACGTTTCCGGAATGGAACTGCTCAATGGCATCAAGGATTACGGATTAATTCAATTTGGTCCCATGGCCATGACCGTTTTAGCGGAATGGGGAATCACCCGCTCGGAAGATTTCGGAGAGATGGTTTTCAGCATGATCGACCACAGCCTTCTGGCGAAAACGGACAAGGATACCCGGGAAGATTTTAAATCGATTTACGATTTCGAAGAAGTTTTTACCAAGCCATTTTTGCCGACTAAAAAACCCAAATCCAGAAATTCGCAGGGAATGCCGAAATCCTGAAAAGATATGAAGTTTGATTCTTTCCAGGCAGATGGATCCTCCCTCATTCCGGCCATACCTCCCGGAGTTACTTTCACGACACTCGGCAACGGACTGACAGTGATCATCAAAGAGGATCATTCGGCGCCGGTCGTTTCCGCCCAGGCATGGTGCAAAACCGGGAGCATCGATGAAGGCAAATGGCTTGGAGCAGGACTGTCCCATGTGCTGGAGCACATGCTTTTCAAAGGGACTCATTCCCGCAAAGCAGGACGCATTGACCAGGAGGTGCAGGATGCAGGCGGTTACATGAACGCCTACACCTCGTTCGACCGCACGGTCTATTATATCAACGCTCCCAGCACCGGCAGCAAGGTAGTCATCGACATCCTGTGCGACATCATGCAGCACGCGACCCTGCCGTCTGAAGAACTTGCGAAGGAGTTGGATGTCATTCGACGGGAAATGGACATGGGTCAGGACGATCCATCCCGCCGGTCCGGCAGAAGATTGTTCGAATGCGCCTATACCCGCAGTCCCTATCGTTACACAATCATTGGGTATCCCGACATTTTCAATCAGTTGAAGTCAGAAGATATCAAGAATTATTACAAAGAACGGTATATCCCGAATAACATGTTCTTCGTGGTGGTGGGTGACATCAACCCTGCGGAAGTGGTGGAGCAAATCAAAAAGGGTTTTGCCGGGAGCCCGGCGAAAGCACTGCCGCCAGCAGTTCTTCCCACGGAACCAACGCAGGTGGCAGGAAGAGAAATAATTGAAGAAGCCCCCATCGAGCTTGGCCATGCTCAATTCAGCTGGCATATACCCGATATTCGGCATCCCCACGTTCCTGCGCTCGACGTGCTGGCCACATTGCTTGGTTCCGGACGCAGTTCCCGGTTATATCGTGAAGTGAGGGAAAAAAAGGGAGTGGCTCACAGCGTCGATGCATGGACTTATAATCCCGGGAATCCGGGGTTATTCGGCATCAGCGCTATTGTCGATGGAGATAAACTCAACGAAGCGAGGGCAGCCATACTTGCCGAAGTGACGCGCTTGCAAAACGAACCGGTCCCAGCTGAAGAACTCAACAAGGTGGTGAAGCAGTTCATTGCCGGAACGCTTTCCAGTAAAAAGACAATGCAGGGTCAGGCGCAGGATCTTGGTTCCAACTGGATGGCCGCGAATGATCTCAATTTCTCTGAACGCTATCTAGCCGCGGTCAAAAAACTGACCCCTGCCACGTTAATGGAAGTCGCTCGCAGCTACGTGACTTCTGAAAACCTGACTCTCTACGCGTTATTGCCGGAAGGCAGTTTGAAAAAAGAAAGCTCTTCGACGGTTGCGGTCGCTGAAAATGGAGTGAAAAAATTCACTTTTGGCAATGGACTCACCTTACTGGTGAAAGAAGATCATCGCTTGCCTTTTGTGGATTTTCGCATGCTTTTCCGCGGCGGTGTGCTGTGTGAGGACACCTCGAACAGTGGTATTACTCAACTGACAGCCCGCATGCTCCTGCAAGGGACGAAAACCCGGACTGCTGACCAGTTGGCACTGGAGATCGAATCGGTAGGTGGAAGCATCGATTCCTATGGTGGCAATAACAGTTTCGGAATTCATGCCGAAGTGTTGAATCCTGATACCAGACTTTGTCTGGACACGATCATGGACGTGGCGTTCAACCCGATCTTTCCTGAAGCCGCCCTTGACCGGGAAAAACAGATTCAGATTGCCGGGATTCGCGGACAGCGAGACCAGATGTTGCAAAGCGCATCCAAATTGATGCGAAAGGCCATGTATGGCGAAACCGGTTATGGATTGGATTCCATTGGATTGGAAGAATCGATCATCCGCATCACCCGAGCGGAAATGATTGCCTTCCATGCTAAAATGATAATCCCAAATGGGTGTGTGCTATCCATATTCGGAGATATCGATGCCACGGAAATCCGTGAGTCAGTGGAAAAACACATTTCCTCGTGGGAACAAGGAAACCGATTCGATTACGAACACCCTTCCCCGCAACTCAACGGGATCAAAGAAGTCATCGAGCACAAAAACAAGAAACAGGCTGTGGTCATTCTTGGATTTCCAGGAACGACCATTTTCTCAGAGGATCGGTTTGCCCTCGAGTTGTTGCAGGAGTCCTGCAGCGACCTGGGTTCGCGTCTGTTCTTGAGAATCCGCGAACAACTGGGATTGGCCTATTACGTAGGTGCGCAAAACCTTCTGGGCCTGATTCCCGGCTATTTCGCCTTCTATGCCGGAACATCACCTGAAAAAGTAGAACAGGTAACAAACGAATTGCTCAAAGAAGTGACACTTCTTCGGGAAAGCGGATTAACAGAAGAAGAATTGGCCCGGTCCAAGGCAAAAATTATAGGACAAAAGAAAATAGCCCAGCAGGATATTGGGGCGATCGCACTGGTAACCGCGCTGGATGAACTTTACGGGCTGGGCTACTCAGCAGCCCTGGAGGAAGACCAGCATTATGAGGCCGTGACCCAGGAACAATTAATCGCCGTGACGCGGCGATACCTGGATCCAAAAAGTTACGTTGTTTCTGTCGTGCGACCTGAACCTGGGATGGTCGAAGAGTTGGTGAAATAAAGTGAGGATATTACTTGAAGCGACCATGGGTGACGCTTATTTTGATTCCGCCAGGGCCCATGGAATGTAGACTTACGAACCCCGCCAGGGCCGGAAGGCAGCAACGGTAGTTTGCTTTGCATCCGCCGTGGTCACCCTGGCATAAAGTAACCCATTTACTGAACTGCCTTTTCGGCATTAAACTGGTCTTGTGTCATACCAAGTCATTGCAAGAAAGTATCGCCCGCAAAAGTTTTCTGACGTCGTAGGTCAGGAACATGTGACGCAGACTTTGAGCAATGCCATCGAGCAAAAACGCATTGCCCACGCCTTCCTTTTCGTAGGCCCCCGCGGCACGGGCAAAACCACTCTCGCCCGTATTTTTGCGAAATGCCTGAACTGCACCGATGGCCCTAAATCCGACATTTCTGACGAAGATCCGAAATGCAAAGAAATTGCCGATGGCCGGTCTCTTGACGTTTTAGAAATCGACGGGGCCAGTAATCGAGGCATCGACGAAATTCGTGATTTGCGGGATACGGTAAAATACGCCCCTGCTTCCTCGCGCTATAAAATTTATATCATCGATGAAGTACACATGCTGACCAAGGAAGCTTTCAACGCGCTGTTGAAAACCCTGGAAGAGCCGCCAGCTCATGTGAAATTCATGTTTGCCACGACCGAGCCCGAGAAGGTATTGCCCACCATCCTTTCTCGATGCCAGCGCTTTGATCTTCGTCGTATACCGATCAATCTGATCATCAAGCATCTTTCGTTCATTGCCGGGAAGGAAAATGTAAAAATCGATGAAGCCGCATTATTTGCAATTGCCCGGGGTGCGGAAGGCGGAATGCGCGATGCGGAATCGACATTGGATCAATTGATTTCCTTTTGTGGAGTTGAGATTAGGGAAGAAGATGTTCTGTCCATGTTTGGGCTGACAGCGCGAGGACAAATCACGAGTCTTTGCGAATCAATCCTCGAAGGGGTGGTGGAAACGAGTTTGAGGCAACTCAACGAGCTCTCCCGCCAGGGAAAAGACTTGGGACGATTATTGAGCGATTTGCTGTCGCACTTCCGAAATACACTTTTGTATAAAGTCACGAAAGGAGATCTGACTCTGCTCGAAGTGACGGAAAGCGAAAGTTCCATCCTGGCTGCTCATGCGGCTCTGTGCTCCGAACAAACGCTTACTCGCATCATGGAAGTCTTTTTCGGAAGCGGATGGGCGGCTGCGCGATGCTGCCTCGAAAAAGATCTTTCTTGAAGTTACCCTGCTCAAGGCCATCGAAGCACGCAATAGCTTAAGCATCGATGAAGTTCTGAAGCAGTTGAAAGCACTGAAAGGTGCCGGAGGTTCGGCTCCTTTTGCGCCTGCCACGGCTCACGTTCCCGGTGCGATTGTGCGTGAACAAGGACCAACATCCCCTCCTCCGGTGGCAATTTTGGCAGTGCCAGTTGAAACTCCGGCTCCGACTCCTGTTCAAAAGCAACCCGCGCAGCCCGCAACCACATCCCCGGTGGGCTCCAGCGCCGATCTTGCGGAGCTTTGGCCTAAAATGTTGGAGGCAGTGGGTCGAGTCAGCCAATTTGTGAAGAGTTATCTACTTGAAGCGCATCCCGTTTCCTTCACCAACAGGATTTTAACCCTTGGTTTTGGCCCCGAGTTTGAGGATCACATCCCCCTCGTTGATAACAGCAAAACCCACGCGATCCTGGCGACCAAATTGTCAGAACTGGGATATCCCAATCATTACGTCAAGATAATCAAAGCACCAGCGCCTGCTGGCTGGACTCGTTCCACTCCTGCGCCGGATCCGGTTGCAGCGCCGGTGAAGGCGCAGCCTGCCAAAGTGGATTCGCAGGCGGCAGCGGCACCTGCAAAACCCGCTGCTCCCCGGCCTACACCTGAACCGGTCATGCTGAACAAAGATGATTTCAAAAACGATCCCCTGATCAAAAAGGCTCTTGAACTGTTCAAGGGACAAATCATAGAAGTTAGAAACTAATATATTATGTCGAGCATTGGAAAACTGATGAAACAGGCTGCACGCATGCAGCAGCAAATGGAAGAGGTTCAGGCGAAACTGGCGGCTCAGACGGTGGAGTCCACCTCCGGCGGTGGCGCTGTCAAAGTTGTCGCCAAATGCGACGGCACAATCGCCTCCATCAAGATTGACCCACAGGCGCTAAACCCTGCTGATGCCCAGATGCTGGAAGACATGATACTTCTGGCTTCAAACCAGGCGTTGAACCAGGCCAAGGAAATTTCCAACAAGGAAATGGGTAAGGTGACTGCAGGATTAAGCATTCCCGGAATGATGTAATTATTGTGGCGGCGCTTCCGGAACCTATAACTGCATTGATATCCGTGCTGGGAAAACTACCCGGCATAGGGCCTCGATCTGCGGAACGTCTGGCACTGCATCTGGCCCAGTCCGATAAAGAATCCGTTTTGGCCCTGGCCCGTCAACTGACCGAAGCGCGTGAGAAAGTCGATGCCTGCGAGATTTGCGGAGCATTGACGGAGAAGCAACCTTGCTCCATTTGCGACGATCCGCGGAGAGATGCCACCATCATTTGCGTGGTTGAAAAACCGACCGATATCCTGGCCCTGGAAAAATCAGGAAGTTTTCATGGCAAATACCATGTACTGGGCGGCAAGCTCTCCCCTTTGCGCGGGACGGAACCAGAAGACCTCCGGATCTCGGAACTTGAAAAGCGAATTCAACCCGGTGGAGTAACAGAGGTTATTCTGGCTTTGGCCACCGACGTGGAAGGTGATGCTACATCGTTCTACCTGGGCAAGAGGCTTTCGCCAATGGGCGCAAAGATAAACCGCATCGGCTTCGGCCTTCCCGCCGGGGCCGGCCTGGAATTCACCGATCAGGTGACCCTAACCCGCGCCCTCGAAAGCAGACGGCCACTGTAGCATGATTCAACCCAGGACAGTTGTTTTTGATCTCGGCAAAGTGCTGCTCGATTTTGACTATTCCAAGGCTGCCCGCAGGATCGCGGAACATTGCCCTAAAGATAAATGCGGAATCCAGGAACTGATCGATCATTCTCCCCTGCTCTTTGAATTTGAAACAGGTCGTTTAACGCCGGAACTCTTTTTCAAGCAGGCCCAGTCCGCCAGCGGCTTTATCCGCGAAATGGAAGTGTTTTGCGAAATGTTTTCCAATATTTTTAGTCCTGTTCCGGGAATGATTGAGCTTCAAAAGGTTCTGAAACAAAAAGGAGTTCCAACCTATATTTTCTCCAATACGAATACCTGGGCCATTCAACACATCCGAGAGGCTTATCCTTTTTTTGGAAACTTCGATGGTTATGTTCTTTCTTACGAACACGGCACGATGAAACCCGAGGAAGGGATTTATCACGTAGTCGAGCAGATGACTGGTTTAAAAGGGGGCGATATCTTATACATTGACGACCGCGCCGATAATATTGGAACTGGAATATCCCGCGGTTGGACAACGATTCATCATAGTGAGCCTGAAATCACCATCGGCGAAGTTCGCAGATTGTTTCCGACAATTTGCGTCTAGTTGAGAAAAGCTTGCCACCCGGAAACCTGCGGATCGTTTAGGAATAAGATCCTTTCTGAAAGATCGTTTAAAGCACAACGGGTGGGTTCAAATTTTTCGGATAATGTCTCGAGGACCGAGCCCAGTTCGAACTTTCGCGCAAGGCGATGATGGCTGGCGACGCGATAATTCATTCGTCCCATGTCCTGGTAATACCTCAAGCCGGGAAACCCTCTCCTCTCCGCTCGTGCTTCAATTCTTTCTTTGAAAAGACCTGAGGTAAACAGGGCAAGGTTTGCCATATACGTGCGAAGGCAAAAGCATTGATAGTCATTGGATGTTTGCAAAGCGCCGAGCATTTCGAAAAAATACTCCAGAGGCTGGGCCTGGCCCGGAATACAGCAGCGGGACTGCTCAGTTCGAGAAAACTCAGAAAGAAGTTCAGCGACATAGTCGGCCACTGGCCGATCCTGAACCCCCATGCGCAGCAGACTGTGACGGACCAACACGTAAAAATAGAGATGGGAGGAGATTGAAAGACAGCCGCGCTGCTCCAGAATGGCATCGTAAAGCCTGCGGTCATCCAATATCGAATCCCGGCAACTATCATCGCTCAACAAAGCTCGAATAGTCGCGCTTTGTCCTTCCTGAGCCAAAACGATAGTAATAAAGTCGATGTCAGAAGCATTGAATTGGATGCGACAATTGGGTTGGATCATTTTCATATGGTTGGTTTTCATGCGGCGCTGCACGGGACCGTATCTCAGGCTTAGCATAAAAGGTTCCAGACGGGATAATTGCACCGATCCTCCCGTAAATGCCTTTTTTTGAACTGATAGTCTTTTTTGCGTCATTGACTTGTGACAAAATAACATCGCGCGAAAGAACTCCCTACATGGACAAAATGTAGTCACAGGTCAGCTTTCCTGCTGAACCCGCCACCGGAAAAGAAACTCACACTTTCAAAATTCAATTTCTAATCATGGCCTTATTTGTTATATCGGCAGAATGAAAGGGATCGTTTTTGCCTGGTTATACATGGTGACCCTCGTCTGCGATGGCCAAATTGTATTAGGCAAAACGGAACTGAAAGAGAACACGGTGGTGGAATTCGATATTCCGTTGAGCGCGACCGTTCGTGCTCAATTTATTCAGTTGGGGCAATCAACCGTCACCGTTGCGCGCGCCGGCATTTATTTGCCAGCAGGATTCTCCATGAATGGCATCAACCATTTTGTTCTCATTAACTCGACAAGCGACGGGAAGGCTTCAAGCATTGGATCGTTGCGCAGTTTTGCCTCTTCCTTTCAAACCAACAATTGTCTCGGCATAGCTGCCGATGGTCCAGGTGGCAAGCTTCCTGGCGATTCAGCGGTTTGGCGGTACGGATTGGAGAAAACTGCCCTGGATTATATCCGCGCAGTCTGGCCCCAGTCCCGAAAATGGCCAATAATTTGCGCGGGGTTCTCTGGCGGCTCCAAATGGTCTCCCTACATGGCTGGCATGTTATTCAGGGACAAATACACAATAGAAGGCATTTTCATGGGAGGTTGCAATGAAGACAAGGTCTCAGCAGCCAAAACAATCTACGGGCTTGGGCCTTCATTTTTAACTACGCCTCTTTTTCTCAGCGGTGGGGATATGGATCCGGTAGCCACACCGGATCAAACCTGGGCGGTCTATGATTCCCTAAAGAGGACTGGTTTTACCAGGGTTCGTTACCAGACCCATCCAGGTGGCCATACTCTCGGAAAAGGACATTTTCTCCAGGCGCTCGAGTGGTTCACGAGTGGCGCTGTCGCGACTTCCGCCCCTCCAACCCGCCCACCGGCTCCTCCTTTTACTAACGATCTAAAGGTGCCCAAAACCATTCGCGTTAAATAAAACTGAAACGAGTTGAATGATTCCACGTGAGTCATTAGTATCGCGGTTAACACCCTATTACTATGGAGATTAGCAAACGCGATTACTTTGCCGCACACGCTTTGACTGGAATTACCAGTCGTTCAACTGGCGATTCCTTGAAAAACGAAGATGTTTACGCCCTGGCGGCCAACGAGGCTTACCTTTACGCAGACGCAATGATGCGTCTCTCGAAAACCTTGCGTGACCCTGTGGAAATCGATCCAAACGAATTGGTCAAACGTGAAAGAGACAAGGGATCGGCCGTTTCGGTCTCGCTCTGATTACTTAAGAGTCGATTTCTGCTGATGCGATCAGTCCTTCAGTCGAGACTACTTTATCGATGTCCAGGATGGTTTTAACCGTGCCTTTCACCTTCGCCATGCCAAGAATGTAATCCGTTGAAATGGCGGATCCGAAGTCAGGAGTCGGTGCGACATCACAAGGTGGGATACTTATCACTTCTTCCACTGCATCCACGATCAGCCCCAGGTGAGAACCTGAATTTCGTTTTAAGTCGGCTTGCACCACCACAATGCAAGTCCTCTCCGTGGTCCTCACATCCGTGAGATTGAATTTTAATCGCAGATCGACCACTGGGATCACCTTTCCGCGAAGATTGATCACTCCTTTCACGTAAGCGGGCATTTGAGGGACTTCCGTAATATCCAACATCCTAATAATTTCGCGTATTTTCAGAACTCCAACGGCATACGCTTCCCTTCCAAGTTTGAACGTCAAATATTTATCCATGCCGGATCGATTACTTCTGGCTTGTCCCTCCATCACGTTAGTCATAAATAAATAATCAATTAATAAATTTTGCTGTTTGCACTTAAAAATACTAGGCTGCGTGGGCGTACTGCCTTTTGTTCAAATGCACAAGCGCGTCTGCATCAACGATAAGTCCCACCAAGCCATCACCCAAAATGGCGGCTCCTGCCAGGGCGTCGTTGGACTGGAATGTTTCGCCCAGGCTTTTGATCACTACCTCCTGCTTGCCGAGCAACCGGTCTACCATGATGCATCTCCTTTCGTTGCTGGACTCGACCACCAGGACGATGGCCTCCGCAGGGTTAGTGATGGATGTTGTGACACCGAAGCAATCAGAAAGACGAAGTAGTGGAATGATTTGGTCCCTCACTGAGATCATTTCCCCCTTTTCCTGCAGGGTAAATATTTGATCGGGCTCTGGCCGAAACGATTCACGAATGGATAGAGTCGGAATAATGTAACGATGATGGCCCACCTGGACAATCAGGCCATCGATGATCGCCAGGGTTAAGGGTAGCGAAATAGTGAACGTTGTCCCTTTCCCCTCAAGAGTGCTAATTTCGATTTTGCCACGCATCTTGTCGATATTCCTTCGCACAACATCCATCCCAACACCGCGGCCGGAGAGGTCCGTCACCCGCTCGGCAGTAGAAAAACCAGGTGCGAAAATCAGTGAATAAATTTCCTTGTCCGGCAAATTATGGTCGGGCTTGATCAACCCGCTGGTGATTGCTTTTTCCTCGATTCTTTTTTTACACAGACCCGCGCCGTCATCCAAAATTTGGATGATTATGTTCCCACCCCGGTGAAAAGCTTTGAGGTGAATAACTCCCTTTTTGTTTTTTCCAGTGGCTACCCTCGCATTTGGCAGCTCAATACCGTGATCGACAGAGTTGCGAATCATGTGGATGAGCGGATCGCTAATTTCTTCCACTATCGTCCGGTCAAGTTCGGTTTCCTCCCCGCTTAGGATAAGTTCCACTTCCTTTCCAGTTTTGGCAGCAACGTCCCGAACTACGCGATTCATTTTTTGAAAAACTGCGCGAACAGGAACCATTCGCAGGGACATGGCCGTTTTCTGCAATTCCTTCGTGATACGACTCAGCTGTGTCAGATTTCGAGTGAGTTGCGAACTGGCGATGGATTTCAATTGCTGGTCCTGGGCAACAAGGGATTGAGCGATAACCATTTCGCCAACCAGGTCTACCAAAGAATCCAACTTCTCAATGGGAACCTTGACTGAAGCGTATTGATGGAGTGCTTTCCCAGAATTTGACTTTACCTGCTGGTTCACTCTTTCAGAACCATCTCCTTGAAAAATGAACTCTTCCTCTCCGGGACCGGCCATGGAATTTCGAATCCTTGCTTTGAGCGAGCTGGTCTCAAATTGAATTGGCTCAGGTGCATTATTGCTACAAAGCTGTCGATCGATGGCTGTAATGAAACGTTTCAGCATGTCCCCCCCGTCTAAAATAAGGGAAATGATTTCTACGTTGACTTGCAGCTTTTCCTGTCGAAGCAGATCAAGCAACGATTCGAGTTCGTGCGCGAGTTGGTTGATAGGGGCCAGGTTTAAAAAGCCAGAACCACCTTTAAAAGTGTGAAATGCCCTGAAAATGGAGGCCAATGTGGAAGAATCTTTAGGATTCAACTCCAGGATCAACACACCTGCCTCAATGTTCTGGAGATGCTCCATCGATTCTGAAACAAATTCTTTCAGTAGATCGGCGTCATTCGCTAAATTCAAAAGGATACTCTCACCTGGTTCGGATGGAGGGGTCGAAGGCAACGAACCGTCACCAACTGAACAAGAAAGAGGTCCAACGCCAATCCAGAGTGGAATGGTGGCCTCTGTGGTTATTGCATCGTGGATAGATTGCAACCATTGCACCCAGGCACGCAAGGCGGCGAGGCTGTTTGGTTGAAAAGTGCCCGCCTCCAGACATTCGTCGACAAGCTGGCGACCGGAAGTCAACCCTGCCAGGAATCCAGCAGGAAGAGTCGAGGGACCGGCTGAGACCAGATCTTCAAGCTCAGCGAGCAAACTATTGATAGGCAACAAGCCGTTATCCGATCCAACCTCGGCGAAAACCAGTTCCATGGCCAGTTTTTCGCTGTTGCGAGAGATCAACTGAGAGGCATCCACCGAAAAGTTATCCATATGCATTCGCTATGGATACATCGACCAAACTGAAGGAGAGCTTGAGGCCTGAAGAGAGGGTTCGATTACTGCTTCCTTGCCTGAAGTAGGCTTCGATCAACGGCGGTTTCCTTAAATTGAAACTCTCCGAACCCGGCAGCCGACAGCATCTGTTCCATTTCTCCCAAGCCGTAGCATTTACCTTCTGTGGAATGCATCAGGAGGGCGGAATACTCACAAACGGGCAAAGGACCGTTTTTGTTCCTGTTCAAATGGGCATCATGGATCAGCAGAGCGCCACCCGGGGGAAGCGCAGAATAACTTTTCCTGAGCAGCGACTCGACCATTCCTACAGGCCAGTCATGCAGCACGTTGGAATAAAGATGGGCGTCGAAGCCTTGAGGAAGCACGTCTTCGAACATATTTCCGGCAAAAGTGGAGACCTTTTCCGAATATCCACGTTCTTCAATTAATCGGGAAGCAATTTTATCCACGGGCGACTTTTCGTAAACCGTGGCTGTGAGGTGCGGAAAATGTGCCGCCAGGGAGCAGGAGTAAATTCCTGAGCCTCCACCAATATCCAGGACGTTGTTAAACTGATTTCCTTTCAACTGCCTGCAAAGCGCCTGCGCCAGGAAAATACCGCGACAATCCATCGCTGCCGTGAACTTTGCGGCAAAGCCGGGATCTTCCATGGCCTTCGTCCAGTCGATCTCGTTCTTAAAGCTTCCCCAGTTGGCGGCCTTGTCAGTCGTCAATACTTTGGCGTAGTCCTTCACTACAGGGCGATCCTTTAAAGATGCATAATAGGGAATCAAGGAGAAATGAGCTCCCTCCACTAAAAACTCCGCCCCTTTGACGGTAAGACTGAGGATTTCGTGGTTCTGTTCGACCAATGCGTTGGCCTTGAAAAGGGATAACATCACATCAGTGGGACGCGCATGAAAACCAAAGTGCCGGCAAATCTCCTCGAAAGTGGATGGATGATTCTTGAGCCAGGTGAAAAAGTTGAATTCAACCAGGGCGCAGCACAAAAGGTCCACCGCATACAAGCCATCCCGGTACCGATAAATCGATAATGGGTCGGCTTGCGGCGGTGTAACGAGATCAAGACGCTGTGACATAGGGGAGCGAACTGCGCCTGGAAACTTACTTCATGGGGGAATAATCGGTTGGTGTCATATAAACCGAAACGACTCAATTGGGGTCTGGAACAGTCAGCGAACCTCCTGCTTTATCTTCAGAAGCCTGTTTTGCTGCCACCCATTTCGGA
>JAQGOY010000124.1 GCA_028293375.1 Verrucomicrobiales bacterium
ACCAGAACTTCGACGGTGGCACCACCGACAACAGTTACCTCACCAGCAGCTCCAGCAGCTGCCCGCCATCGACTGGGAATTGCTACAACAATGACGACGACGATGACGACAATAGCTACTTCTCCAACTATTGCTGGAATTATTCCAATAGCTGGTGCTACCAGAGCTCATCCTCCTATTGCCACGATTAATTAATCACAACTCCATTTCCTCACAGGCGGATGCCCCCCCGGCATCCGCCTTTTTTATGGGTCGGGTGCGATTAAAATGGGGTGAATAGTCAATAAAGCTCCAGAGGAGCGCCATGGTTATAGTAAAAAATGCCCCAGTAACCAGAGCTCCATCGGCGCGGACTGGACCACCTTCCCAACAACCAATGATTTCCAACTCGTGCGAACCGCGAATGGAAAGTCCAGAAGATGCGGAGTTCGAACCTCGACTCGGAGCAAAGCGCGAGGCCCGGGGAAAAGAAACCCATTTCCTGCGTGCTATGGTGTTTCGAAACTATTCATTCTCAGAAATATTTCCCGAATATTGGCGCCTATATCTGCAAGGAAACAGAGCCAACCCACGGCCATCGTAAACATTCGTAGGATACGACGTAAGAATCATTATAAAAGCACAGAAAAAGATGTCGAACTCGCAGGCAAACATAATCAAATAGAGCGACTCTCATTTCCCTCCATGGTGCAAACCACTCTAATGCGCGCCACAGAGTAGCCAACGGACCCATACTTCTAGAAAGTCGACTTATTATTATCTTTTAAACGAGTCTCAGCCCCTGATTTTTCTTTCGTTTCGGAGAATTAAATCATGTTTACATTCGCAACTCATTCAAAACTAGGCACTTACACAAAATAATAAATGGTTAAAATATTTTGAGGGTAGGACAGCCTACGGGGTATGCCTTCTGCTAAAGTGCTTCTGAAAGTTGAAACAAATACAAACTTGAAAATCTAAGAATAACCCTAAAACCACCTGAATTATGCAACGAGAAACCATCAACCAAATCCTGGAACTCCGCTTCGCCAACAAGACTTACGAGGAAATTGCCGCCACCATCGGCTACACCCCCCGCACCGTCGGACGTGTCTTGGGAAAACACCGTGCCGATCTCGCCCTGATGCATTCGCAATTGCTAGAATTGAACAACGAGAAACTCCAAAACGATCTCCGGAGCCAGGCCACCCATCGCGCCACCGTCCTGCATCAGCTTCGCGAGGAACTGAGCACCCGCAAATTCTCCGATATTCCAACCGATAAACTCATGAGAATGATCGAGCAGGGTGAACGCGCCGAACGTGAAGCCGAAAACCAACTGACAAAGATCATCCAGCGTGGAAACCAATCCATCGATGGCTACATCCCGGAAGTCGGTGAACCCTCGTCCATCCGATCCCTTCCATCGCGGATCAATACGCCATCCCTTCCCACACCGAACCCCGCACCAGTGCCCGTGCCCGCTCCCGTGGTGCAAGCGGCAGCACCAGATCTGGAAAATTATCCCGCACCCAAGGCTGAAAGGATGGGGCCTGAAGATTACATTCCAGAAGATTGGACGGCCGAAGAAGAAGCAATCTACCAGCTGGAAATGTTGCAAGAAGAAAAAAGGATCGCACAACAACTGAAGACCCTCGACCATCCGGAAAATCCCAACCCATCCTCAAATGAAGCGACGCCCCAAAAGAAGGCTGCCTAAAACAAAAATGTCCTAAACCTGTCCTTAAAATGTCCTTTTTGCAAAAGACCAGGTTTCGGATGATGAAGAGTCAAAGCTCAACCCGCGAGCGTCGTAAAAATTCGTAGGATACGAGGTCACGAGAATCTAATCAAAAAAATCAAACGACCCGTGCAAGATAAACGCAAAAAAGCAATGCACAGCATGTCCCAGTCCTACCTCCATTCCCGCGAGAGGTTGCACACCCCGGTGGAATGTCGAAAATGTCCTTAAAATGTCCTTTTTGCAAAAGACCAAGTTTCGGATGATGAAGAACCAAAGCCAACCCGCGAGCGTCGTAAAAATCCGTAGGATACGAGGTCACGAGTATCTAATCAAAAAAATCAAACGACCCGTGCAAGATGAACACAAAAAAGCAATGCACACCATGCCCCAGTCCTACCTCCATCCCCGCGAGATCGTACGCCCAACGAAGGTCACCACCCCAATTATTATTTTCCAGTCACCTTCCTGTCATACGTTTTCCGACCTTTCAGTAAAAAATTTCGATGCACTGCCTCGATCCACCAAGGCTTCAACATCGATTTCTCCGATGATTCTATATGTCTCCCCAAAACTGCGAAAAACTGTCTAATCTGTGGATAACTACTTTCAGTCCGGTGAATGCCACAAATGTCCTAAACCTGTCCTTAAAATGTCCTTTTTGAAAAAGGCGCGCACCAAAAGTGCAAACGGAACTATGCTCCGTGCATCGCGCTCTCGACCACCACTCCTCAGAATCGCCGCTCTGCCATTCAACCCATTCATAAATCGGGTGGGGGAGGTTCCGCTATTCGGTGCGGTACTTGCGGTTCACGGCAAACTGGTGAAGCGCAAATTGTGCGGGGACCCCGTTTCTAAAACTCGTGAGCCCGGGTGCAGGCCGAAGGCTTCGTGAGATGGCACTTTTCGCATGCCCACCCTCCACCTTTTTTCCTTGCGAAAGGAATTTACTCTTCCTCAAGCTTCCCTCTTGGAATTTCCTGTATGATCGCTCGCTTGTTTATCGGACTATCAGCCGCCCTCGTTATCCTGGTATCCGGGTGTAAAAAGGAGGATCAGAAAATCACGCCAGGATCCGGCTCCTTCGACGCATGGATGGGCACCGGGAAGACCTATTACGACAAGGGCGACGCTGCCAGGGCTGTTCCTCTTTTCAGCCAGGCGGTGAGTGCCCGGCCTCAAGCCATCGAACCGCACCTCAACCTCGCCAACGCTTTCCTCGTCCTGAATCAGGCGGATGACGTGATTCGAGAAGCCGACGCCGCGCTAAAAATCGATGAAAATAATCCTGCCGCAAACTACCTGAAAGGCTGCGCCCTCCTGCGCGCTGGAAAATTCGAAGACGCCCTAAAATATTTGCAAACCGCCAAGGATATAGATGTCACCGTTAATCCGGTCAGCTACCAGTTGGGCCGTGCTCATCAACAATTAGGCCACTTGGACGAAGCCATCTCTGAATTCCGCGAGGTTGTTCGTTTCGAAACCAACCATCTTGCCGCCCATTATAACCTGAGTCAGGTTTTGAATCTCAGTGGAAAAACCGATGAAGCCCAACAGGAAATGGCCGAGCACCAAAGGACAATCTCAGGCCAGGCAGCGAAAATAACCGATCCAGCAGTTTTCGAACGTTGCAAATACACCCAGGCACTCGCTGTCTTCAAACTGGAAGAACCTCTCGAAAAGGGCATACCCGTCCATTTCGTCGAAATCACTAAGTTGGCCTTTGGCGAGTTGGCTGGCAAACTGCAGGGTCCCGTCGCCATTCTCGATTTTTCACGCAATGGAATTCAAAGTCTGCTCGTTCAGGACACTCCCACTCATCTCCTCACTTTAATGAACTCCAACGGAGTTTTCACCCCCGGCGAAGGTATCGAACTTCCTGGAGCCGTCAGGTTTTCCACCGCACTCGTGGGGGACCTCAACAATGACGGTATGGAGGATGTCGCCTGGTTGTCCACCAACGGAGCCCGCATCGTTCGATGCGCCACCAACGGATCTTTGGCCGAGGTGACTGCCGCTTCCAATCTCAAGACACTCGTCGTTGACACCGGCGCTCTTATGGATTTCACCTTCAGCGGAAACCTGGGCCTGATCGGTATCAATTCTGAAAACGGAACCGTCGATTTTCGTCGGAATCTTGGACGCCTCTATTTCTCAGCGGGCTTCACCAATATGGTCGGTGAAGATCTCTTGAAAAACGTCACCCAGTTGAAGCTCGACGATTTAAATGGCGATGACTTGCCGGACATCCTGGTTTTGCGAAAAGGCCAGCCTCCCCTGGTGGCGGAGCAAATGAGGGGTGGTCCCTTCGTCGTCACGAATGCCCCCGCCTCGTGGCCCGCCGCTCGCGCCGCCGCACTGGGTGATCTGAACAATGATGGCAAGGCCGATGTCGTCTTAGTCACTGACAAGGAACTCCAGGTCTTTTATCCCGGATTCACCAACTCCATTTCAATTCCTCTAACTTCGCCTTGCTCCGATCTCTTTTTGATCGATTACGACAATGACGGCTGGCTGGATATCTTCGCCGTTGGGGAAAAAGTTCAGGTCTGGAGGAATTTGGGTCATAACACCTTCAAGTCGGTTACCCAGGATCTCGGCCTTTCTGAAGTATCACGGGTTTCGAAAATATTGCCTGCCGATTTCGACGGCGACGGGGATACCGACCTGCTCTTTGTCCACACGGATGGCCTCCTTTCCATGTATCGAAACGATGGAGGTAACAAAAACTACCAGATGAAATTGCGCATGGTCGGCACTCGTTCCAACAAAAGTGGACTCGGGGTCCGCGTCGACGCCTCAGCTGGCGGTTTTCGCGTCTCCCGCAGGATACAATCGTTGCCCATCGAAATCGGCCTCGCCCAGCATTCTCAGCTCGAAGCCCTGACCGTTAAATGGATCGCTCTCAACTTCAATCTCCTCGATGTCAATATCAGTTCCAACAAATTCATCACTCTCGATGAATTGCAAAACTCCGATACTTCATGTCCTTACCTTTACGCCTGGGATGGCGCAAAATATCGCTTCGTTTCGGATTTCCTCGGCGCCGCCCCCGTCGGACTTCCTCTGTTCCCCGGGCACAGGGTGGAATCGGATCCACAGGAATTGTTAAAGCTGGGTGATGACTCCAACTTCAAGGCTCGTGATGGCGATTATACGCTGCAAATGACAGAGGAGTTGCGCGAAGTTCTTTACCTTGATTACGCCGAGATTTGGGTGATTGATCATCCTGCCAACCAGGAGGTTTTCAGCACCAGTAAGCTTTTGCCCCGGGGCCCATTTCCAAACCCTGCAATCCTCGTGGGCGAATCAGAACACAACCTTGTTCACGCCGAAACATTGACCGGAAAAGCCGTGACTACCGCCTTGCTTCACACGGATCAGGTGATGGTCTCTCCAGACAAGCTCCGCGCGCCGCAATTGAGAGGACTGGCCGAGCCTCATGGAATAATATTGGATTTTGGTGAAATCGATTCTTCGAAAAACTATCTGCTCGCTCTGACCGGTTGGATAAGGTTTGGCGGCGCCACCGCAAACATTAGCGCTTCTCAAGATCCCGAGTTGCCTTTCCCGTTCCCCCAGCTCCAAGTGGAAACATCTCCCAATCTCTGGACCAACCTGGCTGTCACTGTCGGTTCTCCCGCTGGAAAAACAAAAACCATCGTCGTCGATTTAACCGGCCTGCTTCCGCATAACACTCATCGTTTTCGACTTTCCAGCAGCTTTGAATTGCATTGGGATCAAATTCAACTTTTCGAAAAGGGAAACACCCAACAATGCACGATTACGAGGGTCACACCCACTCAGTCTGATCTCCATTGGCGCGGCTTTGGCCGGCTCCAACCTTATCCCTGGTTTTTGCCTCAGACACCCATTTACGAATCCGCCCTCCAACAACCCATGTGGACCGCTACCCCCGGCGGATGGAGCACCCGCTACGGAAATGTCGATGAATTGTTGAAAGCCTCGGATGATGCGCTGGTCTGTATCAACAGCGGTGACGAACTCACTTTGAAATTTAAGGAAGTTCCAGCCAGCCCCGTCGCCTCAACTCACCGCGATTTCTTCCTCTACTCCGTTGGCTGGGACAAGGACGGCGACTATCATGTTGCCCGTGGAAAAGAAATCGAACCATTCCCTTCTCACGGCATGAACGACCAGACTTACGGATCTGACCAGCAGCTGAGACCCAGGTGGGCGGAGAAGTACAATACTCGCTGGGTGATGCCTTTCACTTTAAAGCGAGCAGGAAAATGATCGAGACAAATGCCATGGTAGACCTGCTCACTCCTCTCAAGAAGTATTTCGGTTACACCAGTTTCCGGCCTTTGCAGGAAAAAATTATCCTGGATGTACTGGCGGGAAAAGATGTCATGGCAGTTTTGCCCACTGGCGCTGGAAAATCCCTTTGTTTTCAACTTCCCGCCCTGGTCAACGACGGCCTGACTTTGGTCATTTCACCACTCATCGCCCTCATGAAAGATCAGGTCGATGCCCTCAATTCGGTTGGCGTTGCCGCCACATTTCTCAACTCGACTCTCGATTCTGACGAATCTAAAACGCGTCTTCGCGGGCTTTTTAACGGCGATTACAAAATGCTCTACATCGCTCCTGAGCGCGTCTTGATGTCCGGCTTTTTGGAAATGCTCTCGGGTTGGAAGATTGGTCTTGTTGCCATCGATGAAGCCCATTGTGTTAGCGAATGGGGCCATGATTTTCGACCTGAGTACGCCCAACTTTTAAAGCTCCGCGCAAAGATTCCAAACGTCCCTTTCCTGGCGCTCACCGCCACTGCCACAGACCGTGTTCGCACCGATATTCTCAATCGCCTGGAACTCAGGAATCCGGAAATCTATGTCTCCAGTTTTGACCGCAGCAATCTCACTTATCGCGTGATGGAACGGCAATCCGCCTCCAAACAGGTGCTCGATATCGTCCGGAGTCATGGAGACGAAAGCGGTATCGTCTATTGTCTTTCTCGCAATGGCGCGGAAAGTCTCGCCCAGTCCCTGCGCGCCGAAAAAATTAAAGCCTTGCCCTACCACGCTGGCCTGGACAACGAAACCCGCGCCACTAATCAGGAGAAGTTCATCAAGGACAAGGTCCAGGTCATTTGCGCCACCATTGCCTTCGGCATGGGAATCAACAAACCTGACGTTCGGTTCGTCATTCATCACGATCTGCCAAAAAATCTCGAAGGCTATTATCAGGAAACCGGCAGGGCAGGGCGGGATGGCCTTCCCAGCGAATGCATTCTCCTTTACCACCCGGGCGACATGCTGAAGCTCACGCAGTTTATCCAGGAAATGCCCGACCCGGAACAGGTCAAACGAGCCAAAGCCCAGCTCTCCCAAATGCTCGACTTTGCAGAAACTTCCATCTGCCGCCGAAAGCCTCTGCTCGGTTATTTCGGCGAGGTTTATAGCGCGGATCGCTGCGAAGCCTGCGACAATTGCCTTACTCCACGCACCCAATACGATGGCACCATCGCTGCCCAAAAGTTTCTCTCCACCATTTACCGCATTAAATCCAAAGGCGGTTTCAGCGTCGGTATCCAGCACGTCATCGAGGTCCTGACCGGTTCCGAATCCGAAAAGGTGGTGAAATGGAATCACCAGCATTTATCGACTTACGGAATTGGAAAAGACACTTCGAGATCCTTGTGGAACTCGATTGCGCGCGAGTTGTTGCGTCATGGTCTGATGAAACAGAATCCGGAGCAGTTTAACACCCTGGAGTTAACGACAGCAGGAGCGAAAGCTTTGAAGGACAGGACTCCAGTCATGCTGCATCAGCCTGCCTTCCAGTCGAAGAAGGAAAAAAAGGAAGACCCAAAGAAACGCGCTGCAATTGGGTTGCCAAACAGTCCATTATTCGAGCACCTGAGAAAAGTAAGGCGCAGAATAGCCGAGGAACGAAATGTTGCCGCCTTCATCATTTTCTCCGACGTGACCCTGCGGCAAATGGCCTCCATGGCCCCCAAAAACAAAACCGAATTCCGGACTTTAACCGGCGTTGGCGAACGAAAATTGGCTGAGTTCGGTGATTTGTTTATTGAAGAAATCCGGGAGTTTGTTTCGCAACAATAGAGGTTTGTTGTTGTTTTTAAAGAATTCGCGGCGAAACCTTGATCGCCGCGAATCGTTTGTGTCGTGTGGGAACTCGCCTTAGTGATGGCCCTCGTGACCTTTGGGAACATCAGTCCCTTTGTCGCCTGGCTTCGCTGACGCAGGGGCGACGGTTTTTGTTCCACCCATCATGTCGCAATCCATTCCAGCCTTCATCATTTTGCAGTCTTTCATTCCTGCCATTGATTCGGCTTTCGCAGGAGTTCCGGTATTTCGGAGCTTTTCGCCTTCCCTCACTCGTTCCGCAGATGCTGTGTAAATAACAACCGCACCGAAC
>JAQGOY010000137.1 GCA_028293375.1 Verrucomicrobiales bacterium
AACGGTATTTCTTTTCGGAGCATTTTTGCGCCTGTACCTGTCAACCGCAGGTAAAAGTCGCTTGGGACACTGCCGTAACTGACAAAAGCCGATTCGCCAGGGGGCGGGACATCTGAAGTGCATTTGAAGATGGCTGTACCTTCATCCACCTCGTCGAACATGGCTACGTAAATCATGGTGGCTCCGGCCTGCTGGGTGGCCACAAATTGAGACCAGAGGAATTTCCCTTCCTGCCTGGGGGTTTGATCCAGTGTTTTGCCGGTCATGTTGTGCCAACTGAATCCCGGAAAGACGACAGGCAAATAATCGATCTTTTGTTCCTTGCACCAGGCGATATCGGGAACAACAAATTTTTCGGCGTCGCGTTTGACTCCGGGAATATCACCATAACGACCGACCTTCCAAGGGCTGACAACGTCTGCCATTTTGATCACGTCATGAAGAGCGGGGTCAGGAAGAGCATCCCTGGTGAGTTCCCGCCAACTGGTGGGGACGCCGAGCATGACGCTGAAGCCTTCTTTTTTTAAGGTTTCCACGAGTTCCCGGCATTCGGCGATGGTGTAAGCGCGCCTGTCAGAGAAACCGATTCCCCATATAGCCACCAAAGGTTTGCCGCGATGATGGAGGTAGGCGGGATCTTCAAACAATTTCATGCGGTCACGGAGGGAGTGGAAGTCTTCGAGCACGGAATTCATCCTACCTGCGCGCAAACCACTCAAGTCATACATGAGGGCGTAAGTTCGTCCGGAAAGATTGGCTCCTTCGCGGCAATGATCGAGAACAGTGTTGTTGTGACGCAAAGCCCGGGGATCGCCCAAATCAGTAATGAAGCGTTGCACAAACGCTCCATCAATTCCGTACTGGCGCATCCATTCATAATGGCGGAGCACGGTTGGCTTTTTGTAGGCACTGAACACCTCGGCCACTTTGCCGTTGGAATTGGTGAAACCGGTGGCAAAGCGTTCGTCTGGACCAAGTTCAGAGACGTCGGGCCAAAGATCAACTTTGGCGTTGCCCGGAGCAAGCGTTCCCCGACGACGGGTCCAGTGGACCCAGCCGCGTTCGGCGCCGTCTCCGTCGGTATTAAACCAGCCCTGGTAACCGCACATGACCTTTCCAGTCAGGGTCGAAACGTCCACGCCATGTTTGCTCGGCCCGGTATAAGGATGGAGCTCGGCAAGGACAGCATCGCGGGTGAGGGGCTCGGCGGCAGAGGCGGAAAGCAGTACGACGTTCAAGAAGAGAAAGGCGCGGACGTGCTTCGCGATGAAATTTAAAAATGCAAACTGTCTTTTCATAATATTAAACACGATGAAAGTTCAGCCTATCGGAGTGCAGCCGCAATCCACTCGGCGACTTGTTTCGGATCTTTGGGCGCGAGGGGATAATGTCCTTCGCCTTCCTTGACAACCACGGTGATCTTTCCGCCCAGTTCCTTGTAACGCTGTTCCAATACTTTGGTCTGTTCGTTAAACGCAGGATCGAGACTTCCGCAAACGTGAAAAATGGGTACGCCAGCTTTGGCCAAAGGTGCCAAATTATCCATCATCGGTTTCTTAGACATAAAACTCTTGAGCACGGGGTTTTCTGCATAAACACAAGCAACATTTTCAGGGTTCTCGATTCCCCAAGCATAAACATCACCGGCCGAGCGGCCCGCGCCCTGCAATACCGGCTTTTTGGAGAAGCCATGTTCAACCAGGTATTTATACGTTGCGTTCCAGTGCGCTAATAACGGTCCATCGACATTGTAGGAAACGGGACCGGTGACGATATGAAAACCTTTGGCAAGCAAAGCCAAATCCACGGTTGCGTCGCGCCCGACAAATTCGGAGCGCAAGACCCATGGATTTCCCGGTGCAGGCTTTTGAGGCACGATGACGGTGATTGCTCCGTCGACACCGGTCAGTTCAAAGGAGTAACGATCATAGCATGGGGAAAACCTTGCGCCGCGGGTGGTCAGGGATGTCCCCTCCTTTGGAGCGTCCTGGTAGTAATTTTCGATGCTGTAGAAGGAAGCTCGAGTCGTCCTGCCGACCAGATAATCCGGCGCAGGTTGACGGACTTCCTGGACGCTTTGCTCAATAAAATCAGCAATCATTTTTGGATCTCGCAAGCTGTGAGGGTGATGGGCTGATCCGTCTTTGGTGATGACCGAGATTCGGCCGCCCCATTGGTGGTAAATTCCTTCAATCGCGGAGGAATATCGGCCAAGCAAAGGATCGATACTCCCGCAAACATGGATCAACGGGACATCGTTAGTAGCCAAGCCGCCCAGCTTCATCAGCATCTCGCGGTTGCCGCCGGGATTGTCGGCATAAATGCAGGAAACAAGGTCAGGATGGGCTGTGGCCCAGGTGTAGGAATACTCCCCTCCACGGCTCATTCCGATGAATGCCGGTTTTTTAGAAAGGCCATGTTTTGCGGTGAGGAATTCATACCATGCATCCCACTCTTTGCCAGGCTTTAAAGTGGCATTAGCGGAAATGTAAGCGATATGAAAACCGCGGTGCAGGAGCTCGACTTCTGTTTGGGGCTGGTGATCCCAATAGCAACCCTGCCAGGACCACGGATTACCTGGCGCGGCTTTTTTTGGAACGACAATGATGCAGCGTCGTTGTCCTTTTGCGGGATCCTTCACGCCAAATTTTTCGCCCTCGAGCGCCTTAAAAGGCGTGATGGCCAGAGTCGATTCGTCCATGATGAAATCGAACCGGTCAAAACCATCATGCCAGGCAGATTTCTCGCCCTCAAACCCTGGCAAACCATCTGCGGCCGAACCTGGCACGATGGTTGAACACAAAAACAAACCAGTGGCAATCCAGCAAAGAAATCCCCTGCTACTCAAAAACCCAATCCTTTTCAATCTATTCATAAATCCTAATTCCCAACTACCCATTCCATTGGTTAAGCAATGTTTTTCTTGATGTGGTCGATGACCCAGTCTCCGACTTTTTCGTAATCAATATCCATAAATTTTCCGCTCCACTGGGCGACCATGTAGGTTCCCTTAAAACCAAGGCGTTCAGCAAGCTGAACGCATTTGTCAAAGTCATAGGAGACATGTTCGATTTGGTCATTAAAATCAACGACCTTGGCAGAGACCACATAGGCGTATGGAATGATTTTCTCCAGTTTGGAATAGAGAGCGGCGTCTGAAGGATAATTCCCAAAGTCGGGCTCGGTATAAATCCCGGGTCCAGCTTCCTTGACGACACGCACATGGACATCGGGATTCATTTCCAGGCCAAAATGATTCGCGGTGATGATGACCAGGTTCTTGCTTTTGGCATAAACGGTGAGTTCCTTGAGAGACTCGACACTTTTCTCGACCGAGCCCTTAGGCTTGCCTGGATTGACCCGAACGCAAGTGGATCCCAGGAATGAAGCGGCATCCATCCAGTTACGGACGGTTTTTAGACCGGCCTGGCGTTCCTCCTCGTTGGTGGAGGCCAGATCGTAAGGTTTAGTAACGGGGGAACTGTCGAGCTGCACATCGAGCAACTGACACTTTGCGGTCTTGATCTTTGCTCTTATTTTGGCGAGGTACGATTCATCGAGCGATTCAAAATGCTCGCTCCAGAATTCGAGCTTGCTGACCCCAAACCGATCCCGGTGATGTTCTGGAATGTCCTGGAGGGTTAGCTCGTTTTTGATGGTGGCTAATTCCTTTGGTTTAGTCTGCTTGAAACGGTAGCGGAAAAGCAAAGTGCCCATGGCAATGCGATCCATCTTTTTTTGCGACGGCACTTGCGCGAGGGTGGGAGCAACCCAAGCAGTCAGGACCAGACCGGATGTTCTAAAAACAAATGTTCTTCTATTCATAATGATTAGCGGGGGATTGCTTTTTTTTCGGGTAATGAAAAAACAATATAAGCGGGTGGATAGGCGGGAGGTTTGGCCTTGTTGATAACGAAATCCATGGAACAAACCTCCAAGTACTGGCGACCGTTGACTTCGTACATCGAGAGAAGTCCCTCAGGATGTCGCGGCAATTCAAAACTCCAGAGGACCTCTCCGTTTTCGGAATCGTAAGCGTATATCTTGCCATCCTTGCATGAAGCGAAAAGAAGCCCGGTGGAAGTAACAATCATACCCTTGCGTTGCGATCCATTGGGAACTCCTGTCCTGGTTCCACCCTGATAGGGAATTGAAGGATCCTGGCCGAGAGGTTTTCGCCACTTCAAGGTACCCTTATTTAAGTCGTAAGCAGCGATGATGGACCATGGGGGCTGAAGCAAGTCAGGGTTTTCCAAGCCATATCCCGTGCTGTAACGATTGGTAGGCCCGGTTACCCCTTCCGGGTAACCACGCAGAGCGTTTCGAGCGGAACTGTAGGGAGGCTGATTGGTGCCGAGTGCTCCACCCGTCGCGACAATCGGTCCTGTGAAACTATTTGTGGTGGCCATGGCGGATGGGCGATTGCGTGGTTGCTGACCGTTCGGCCCTGCAGTTCGGTTACCGACCACACCACCGCAGTAGGCGTAAAGGTCTGACAACGTTCTTTCATCAATGTGCGGAAAGCCGGGCATTTGCCCTTTGCCAACTCCAATCAGGAGGACAAAATTATCATAAGAGAGACGGGTGTTGAGGTTGGTAACGGCGGGGATCAATGCCATCCCTTCCCGATTCACTCCATGACAGGCCTGGCAATACAAGACATAGGCAGATTTCGCCCGGACCAATTGATCCGCTGAGATCACCCGGGAATCGGAACCACGAGTATCCAATTTCAATTTGAGAACCGAAGGAAATTCCTGGGCGGTCACATAAACCAGTCCCCTTTCGGGATCGGCTGCAGTATTCCCAAAGTTTGCGCCACCGGTTACCCCGGGCATGGCGATGGTTTCGTATTTGTCAGAGAGCGGCTCAAAAAGACCGGTGTGAGCATCGGCAATTCGCTTTCTCCAGGCATCCCGCTTTTCCTCTTTAAAATAGGGATTGATGTCGTTGGTGGTG
>JAQGOY010000139.1 GCA_028293375.1 Verrucomicrobiales bacterium
ACCGCGTACAGAGGCACACCTGCCGCTGCAAACTCGCGTGCCAGGGGCTCGATAACCGCCTTCTTTGAACTTACGAGTATTGCAATGTCTTCAAATTTCACCGGTCTTGAGCTGCCATCGCTTTCAAAAATGGGGTAACCACTTTGGACAAGGCCCCGAATGGTTTGGGCCACATTTCGCGATTCCACAATCAGTTCGCCCGGGTTCTCAGTCTCCTCACCAGTTTCAGGATCGGTCACCGGTCCACTTTTATCCTTTGCCCAGGTCTGGATCTGGACTTCTTCGGGGAAGATTCTCTTTTTAAAATGGGACCGATTTCCACCATCCGAAAACCTTAACTCTGCGTCCTGATCATACTCGATCCCACCAACCGGGCTTTTCATGAAGTGCTGGAAAATGTCATTCACAAAATGGAGAATGGTCTCGTGACTGCGAAAATTCTCCTGGAGGGAAATGACTTTCCCATGCTGGGAATCCAATGTTTTCCAATGGTCTTGATAATCCAAAAAGATCGTAGGATCGGCCAATCGAAAACGGTAAATGCTTTGCTTCACATCACCCACCAGGAAGAGGCCTTTGCCAGTTTCTGGAATCGAAATAGCGCGAATGATGGTATCCTGGACTTTGTTTATATCCTGGAATTCATCGACAAAGATTAAGTCGAAATCATTTCTCAGTTCGCAGGCAAGTTCCGAAGGTTTCTTTCGATCGTGATCCCATAGCAATTGAAGCGCATATTGCTCCAGGTCGCTGAAATCAAGAAATCCCTGTTCCCGCTTCGCCTTTTGATACAACTTGTGAAAAGTGAGACAGATTTTTGTGACTGCTCGAATGGATTGGGAATGAAGCGCGTAATCCTGGCTGAGTTGTTTGAAATCGTCCCCCTCGCTGCCCGTCAGTTGATAGATGAATGCTAAATCCTGGCAAGCTCGAGTGTAAGACTTCCCAACTCTTATGTCTGTTGGCGCTTCTTTGGTTAGTTGATCCAAATGACAGACTGCCGCACTCCAGGAACTCAGATCGGACGAGTCCTGGACCTTGTTTAAAGCGTTATAAATGTCAGTGGATTTCGGTGAATCGTAACGCCTGGCTAAATCTCTCCAAACTTCTCTTTGTTTTAGCCATTGATCTTTCAGGAGGTTTTTCCAGGTCTCCAACGACTGAATATTTTCCTGAAGGCCCTTCAACCATGCCTCGGGAAAGGGTTGGCTTTGCGAATAGAAAAACAGTTTCAGGATCAATGACTTGAAAGTCTTTTCGCCCCCTTCGCAATATTGGGTGAAGAACGGTTCGGACTCCGGATCGCCTTCCAATTCTTCAAAAAGGCTCTCGAAGGTTTTCTCAATGATCGATTGTTGGGTCTTATCCGTGCAAATTCGAAACGAAGGGCTTAAGTTCAAGTCCAGGATATACTTTCTCACCAGGTAGTTGCAAAACCCATGCAGGGTGGAAATATGTGCCTGGTCCAGCTTCGCAAGTTGTTCCTGTAGGTGTTGCGAACCTTGGTCAAGGTTGAGCCTGGACTCCAGCATTGCCTGGATTCTTTCCCGGACTTCTTTGGCAGCCGCTTCGGTAAAGGTGACCATCAGAACGCGATCCAGCGAACCTTTGTTTTTTTCATCCGTCAGGTAGCGAATGCACTTCTCCACCAGCGTTTTTGTTTTGCCCGCGCCTGCCCCCGCGACCAAAAGCACGTTTCCGGTGCTCTCTATGGCCTGGTTTTGTGCCTCGGTAAAACTCATAGAGCTTTGGCTTCTTTCTTCCTGGATACCTTCGGCGAAGTAATCTTTTCCTTTTCTGGTAATTTCTTGAGCGCACGAAATTCGTGGGACAGATCGTCGATCCGGCAAACAGTGAGGTATTTGCAATACTGGCAGGCCGTTACTTTGCCCTCGCGATAAGGATTGATCTTCACGGAACCGCTGAGGATTTCACGGCCCGCGCTGACCAGGAGATCTTTTGTTTCCCCCAGGAGCCGATTGAAGCCCTCGGTATTCAGGGAATGATTTTTAGAGCTTTTGAAAGCTGTGCCTGCATTTTCGCTGGAAGGTTCCAGGGATGTCTCTAGGTCATTATTAAATCTGCCGGTCAGAATAAATCGTTCGCTTTGTTTTTGTTCCATTAACTCACGATTTTTTCCTGAAACACTTTCGCCGCGCAGGTTTCCGTAAAACATCCCGGCCGGGCAGGCTGTTTTGGCCCCAGCTCGTTCACTGAATTCGGGAATTGCCATAACCGCAGCGAGGTAGGAGGGCAATTGCACTTGCAGGGCGTTGATGAATTTCTTTTCCTCAAATTTTTTTGCGCTCGATTTGAAATCCAGGATGACGACGTGAAGTTTTCCTGCTTCATCGATCCATCCACCCAGCGAATCGATGACCCCACGCAAGTCGAGCGCCTTGCCGTCGCCCAAATCCAGGTGCCAGGGGGGGATTTTTAAATCTTTTCGCGTAATATCAATCATTCGACCGTCATCCAGTGAAATCGCATTGTTTTCGCAGTCGTTTTTCCCGGACAGCCCAAAACCAGTTTCCACGATGAGGGGTTGATAATTGGAGCGCCGAGTCCATTCCGCCAGGAACTGAATGAAAGCAGTTAGGCGGTCACGGGCCGCTTTGTGTTCCAATCTCGAAAAGGCAGTTTGCCGAACCAGACCCTGTTTGAAGTGCTGGTCGTAATGCTTGAAGAGGTCCCCCAATAAACGGAGTATCTCCTGATCCGTCACCGTGTTCCATTTAAGATCGAGTTTCCCCAGCAGGTCGTGGAATGCGGAGAGAATCAAATGCTGGTAGGTCCCTTTGTTACGGGCATCAAATTCTAGTTTTTCCCTTTCGCGCCCTTTGAGCCCGGCATCGACAAAAAACTGGAAGTGGCAGGCAGAAAAGAGTTCCAGTTTGCTGATGGAACTTTTGATCACCGAACCGTAGAGGTTGGCGGCCAGTTCCGGGCCTATCGTAGTGCTGGTTTCATCCCTGGAATTGAGCAGAGTGGAAACTCCGTGGAAGCTGGTGCTCTTCAGTAGCAGGTTAAGTTTTTGAAGATCCTCTTGCGATCCGTTTTGAACAATCCTCCGAATAGGTTCCACCGCGTGCAGATCCTGATGCGATAAAAACTCAGCGAAGGACTCTACGGGATTGAGGCGTTTGAGCGGGTACTGGAATTGCGAAGGATTGAGATGGCTCTGGGAATCATCCTGCTGCGCCCAGGTCACCACGACTTTTTCCCGGCTGCGGGTTACCGCGATATAAAAGAAAAACCGTTCATGGGAACTGAACTCCATTCGACTTTTCTGGAATCCACCCAAATGCCGGTTGATTTCCAGGGCCTCTGTTTCAGTGATTAGCCGCGTGTTGGGTGGTGATGCCGGGAATACTCCCTCGTTAAGCCCGAGCACGCAAACTAATGAGAGATCTGGATTCCGGGAGCGATCCACCGCCCCGACAAGAACTTCGTCGAGGGTGGGAGGAATAATCCCGACGCTGAGACCGGACAGACCGGCTTGAAGGAGTCCCACCCATTCGGCCAGGGAGAGTTTCTGCTGTCGAAAAGCCAACCGAACACTCTTTATCCAACTTTCCAATTCGTTCCAGACGGTCTCGTTAATCTTTTGTAATTTTTCGTCGGAAACGTCGGCGAGTTGCTGCTGAACTTCCAGAAACGACCATAAGGTCTCGAATGCAGTAGCCAGTTCATTGCCGTCAGGATTTTCCCCAAGTAATCCGTGAAAATGCTTGAGCAATTCCATTTGCCTGGCACGAACTTTATCGGCCGATTCAAGCTCAGGAATCTCGAAGCCTTTTTTCCAATGGGTTTCCTGCCAGGCGAACCGAAGGGCGAGTGTTTCCAAAGTATCCAGCGAGTAACCGGGCCGGGTCAGATTGGTTTTTAGACAGGCAAACCATCGAGCGTGGGTCCATCCGTAGGCAGCCAACTCCAGCGCCGTTTCGGTGAGCCTCACCAGCGGGTGATGACGAATCGGTTTTCGTCGGTCCAGGAAAAAGGGAATGCCGTATTCGGTGAAAACGCGTGTGATGACGCTGTGATAGGGTTCCAAATTTCGAACCAGCACCGCGCAATCCCGATATTCCCCGCCCGTTTTCACGTGGTTGAGGATGGCGCGGGCGGCAACTCTGGCTTCCTCCTCGCGGGTCTGGCATTGCACAAGGGAGATCGCTTGATTCGGCTGGGGCGACACGGGAGTTGTGGGAACCTCGTTGAGCGCAATGGCACGCTCCAGGATTTGAAGCGCGGGAGCATGGGCAAATCGGTTTTTTGGGTTCGCCGCGCTTAACCATTGAACATCCGGCGCGGTGTTTGTTGCGACTTTAATGCTCTCCAGGCAGCGCAGATAACTGGACTGCGCCACCAGCCATGGGCTAAGCCACGGGGATGTGGTCGTGGGCGCAGTGTCGAGGCAAAAAGCCAGCACATGTTGTTTCGAACGCTGAAGCACAGCAATGAGAAATTGAAGCTCGCATTGGCTCAGTTCACCAAATCCATCCATCCATACGCGTGCGAAGAGCGGTGCGGAAAACGCTGTTTTCAACACGCTTGCCGCAAGGGGCAACAGATCATGGGCATCGGACACTTGGTTCTTTGCCGTCCATTCGGAGTACAGTTCCAGGATGTGGGCGAGATCAGCAAGCTTATGGGAAAGACGAGAACCGGGCTTATAGTTTTCGGCCAGGGCACGCAGGCTGGCGGGGCTCTGATTGGACACTTGTAGTGCACGCAGTTCGTGACTTAGCAACTCTACAAATCCCGGCTGGTTCCAGCATTGAGAGAAAAACTGCAGCTGGGAATGATGGTTTTTTAACACCGCTGTTAACACCATTTGCCGGGTCGGCTCCGAGAGGAGATCAGGCTGTGGAAGGCCAGCCTGTTCGAAAATGTAGAGCGCGAGTCGTTCAAAAGAAAGGACCTGTAGACGGGTGTAGCCCTTCACCTCGCCGGTAGCGAGGATTTGCCTTTCGAGCTGATAGGTGGATTGCTTGGGGGCGAGAAGGAGCAGGGGAGCCCCCTCTGGAGATTTGCGCAGTTCCTCCGCCACTTCAGAAATAATCCTGAAAGTCTTTCCACTCCCTGCAGGTCCTAAAAGAAACGTGGTTTCCACAGCGTCACGAACTTGCGCTGGTGTAATGTTTCAAGGAATAGCGCCAGCAGATTTCGGAAACTATCAACCAAACCAGGCTCATGGCAAGCAACAGTACCAGCCCCCACATGTTTTCCATTTTGTGTATCAAGAATCGAACTGGAACATTTACAACCAGGAGCAGGGGAAGACCGAAACTAAAGATTCTCCTGAACCCACCCTGGAAAGCTTCATCGGGAAGACGGCTAATGTTGAACAGATTGTAGTAACCGAAAATGACTCCCTGTGCGCGCACAGTCCAGAAGCTGATGCTGGCGAGCAAAAACATGATGGAGTAGTGAATCATCACGCTGGCTGCGCACAGGATCATAAAACCGATGCAGACGATTGGTTCCAGCGACAGATGCATTCTACTGCCTGCGTAGAACATGACCGCTAGCCCTGAACCAGCGGTGAAAAATGCACCGAGATCCACGTTTCGAAGCGAGACCACGAAACGCGTGTTCACCGGGAGGAGCAACATGAAATCCATTTTGCCAGTGCGGACAAGTTCAGGCAGCTGGGAACAATTGACGAAAAAGAATCCCTGGAAAACCTGCTGAATGAAATGGCTGCATCCCATCAGCATCACGACCTGCCACTTCGTCCATGTGCCAATATTTTCGGTGTGTAGATAAATGACACTGACGAACACGAGTTGCAGCGAGAACCATAAGAGTTCGACCACCATCCAGAGAAGAAAGTTGGTTTTGAAGCCCATCTCCCGGATGACGGAATTTTTCCAAAGCGCGCTATAAATCCCTGCGTAGCGCGAGAATCGAAGGGCTCGGGTTTGAGGAAGTGGTTCGTTGATATTCATTAGCCTCCAACCGCACTGTATTTACGAATTCCACGGGACCATGTCCATTTGGCGAGACCATACAACACAAACACCCAAAGGGACTGAATAACAAGACCGCGAGCGAGTTCAGCGCCGCTCACTTGTTCCAGGTAGATCGAGACCGGGAAAAATAATTGATAGGGAAACGGGGTGAAATCTAAAACCTGGACGATGGCTGGGGGCAAAAGATTGAGTGGGAACACGTGTCCTCCCGCCAGGTATTCAAAAGCGTAAAGGATAAAAATAAAGGTAGAGACTTCAGCTACCCAAAAAGCGAGCAGGGCCATGGTGTAGGAGAGGAAGAATTGCATGGCCCCAGTCAGGCAAATGGAGAGCATGAACCAGCCAAGAGTGGAAACGTGAACCGGAATGTAGAAGGAGTGACGGTAACACATGATGAATATTCCCACAGGCAGCAGTGCTACCAGCGTGTAAACCGCTCGGCCGGAGAGAAAAAGCGTGAAGCGATAGGTGAGATAATTGAGCGGCTTGAGCAAAAATTGGCTGATGTTCCCGTCCTTGATATCTGCAGCGATTTGCCAGTCGTCCTCGCTTACTGCAGTGAATGCATCGACAATGGTAATTACCAGATAATAGGAAATCATTCCCTGGAGTGTATAGCCGGAAATGCTCTCGCCTGCGGCTTTACTTGCGTAGATGGTTTTCCAAAGAAAGATAGTCCCCATCAACGGGATGAATCCGAACAGGATGCGAGTGAAAAAATTAAATCGGTAGGCCATCGTATTCTGGAGGCCGATGGTAAAAACGTGCAGATATTTTTTCACTGAGAACGGATATTCAGCTGACAAAACGGCTAAATGACAAGCGGATTTGAAGCGAATAGATTCAGGCTGGTGCGCCCATGAAACTCGTCAATTCCCGCTCCAGCCTCTCCATAGGCAGCCCAACCACGTTGCTGTAACTCCCAGAGATTTTTTCGACGATATCGTCGCCCTGTTCCTGGATGGCATAGCCTCCGGCTTTATCGAATGGATTGATTTTGGAGTGATATCGGCGAATGGCCTCTCTCGATAACTCTTTGAACGTGACGTTGGTATTTTCAAAAAAGAGTGATTGGCGGTAGGGCTGAATCTGGAGAATACAGACGGCAGTGACCACGCGGTGGGTCTTGCCACTCAATTCCAGAAGCATCCGTTCCGCTTCTTCATTCGTGGCTGGCTTACCATAAAGCTTTTGTCCGTCTGCCACCAGGGTATCCATTCCGAGAACGATGGCATTGGGATGTTTTTTGGCGATGGATCTGGCTTTTCGGTAGGCGTTGATTTGACACACTTCACCGGCGGTCAGGTTCTCGTCATGGGTCTCTTCAGCAGCGCTGGGGATGACGTCGAATGGAACGCCTAGTTTCTTAAGAAGTTCGGATCGTCTTGGGGAGGCGGAGGCAAGGATTAGCATGGCAATACCATTTTAAAAGTTCCGATTAGCAAAGACGTCGTGAACAGACGTTTCTATAAAGTGGCTCAAATTTTGGGAAGGTCAACCATGGGGTGTGAAAGTCTGAGACCTGGATCCAAGGTGTAGGGAGGGGGCGGGAATTCGTCAAGATGGGATCCGATGATGGACAAAAGTGGATTCGGCTTTGCTTTGACTATGTGACAAAGACGGCGATCGACGCTCTTGTATGGTTAATCGGGCTACCGGCTCGAAGGTTGTTTCCTTAAATATGTCGAAATTTGGATCAACAGCGGCTATCGATCTCTTGTTGGCTCGACTGAACGCAAACGCGACTCTATTTGCAAACTTCCCATCGTGCATTTATCGGTTAACTAGGTCGCATTGAACAACAGGGTGTGCGTCTTCGTCTTATGGACTGGTTCAGGTTGAAATGTTTCAATCACCCCGTTCAGCGATCATCGATCCAAACAATGAAGCGTTCATTTTTGTTCATTTTATTTCTCCTGCTTTTATCGGGTAGGGTCACTTCTGCTCCTTTTACTATTTACGTTGCTACCAATGGGAATGATGGGTGGTCTGGCACTTTGCCAGCGCCAGCCTCCAATGATATGGATGGGCCTGTGCGTAATGCTTCGGCAGCATTGATTGCCGCAAGAAAATTTCGTCAAAACGCGGATCAGGCTGCTTCGGGGGTTTCGATTGTGTTTCGAGGCGGGAGGCATGAGTTATCAGAGCCATTGGTGCTATTGCCGGAAGATTCGGGAGCAAGTTCGGCAAACCCATTTACCCTTGCTTCTTATCCAGGCGAAAGGCCGATCATCAGCGGCGGAAGGGCTCTTCGAGGTTGGGCTCCTGTGCCCGGTAAACCGGGTTTATGGCAGCTGGAAATTCCCAGGGTTCGAGAAGGGAAATGGTATTTTCGGACTCTTTTTGTAAATGGACACAGGGCTCAGCGGGCGCGAACCCCGAACTCCGGGTTTTATCGCATTCAAGGAGGAAGTCCACAGGACAAACCAGTTAAAATCCATTTCACTCCAGGCGACATCAAGAAAGAATGGGCGGAGGACGGCGATGTGGAATTGATCGCTTATTTGGCCTGGGCAGATTTACGGATGCAAATCCGGGCGGTGGATGAGCAGGGGCGTGTAGCGACATTGTCTGGAACGGCGCGTCCTTCCAACCAGGAGAGCAATGCGCAGTATTATATTGAGAACGCACCTGACGGCTTGGACCAGCCGGGGGAGTGGTATTTGAACAAACGCACGGGGATCGTGACCTACTGGGCCAAACCTGGTGAGGATATGAAGGCGGCAGAAGTCATCGCTCCCGAGTTGGAAGATTTATTGATTATGCGCGGAGATTTTGCGGCGAAACATTCCGTGCACGATGTGGTGATTCGCGGCCTGACTTTTAGCCACACCGATTGGTCTTTGAGTCCACAAGGTTATGCGGATACCCAGGCAGCGGTGGCTACTCGAGGCGATTTTCTGGCCGAGGGAGCCGTCGATTGCCGAATTGAAGGCTGCAGTTTTACGGGTCTTGCTGGTTATGCATTGGAGCTTGGTCGTGGATGTCAGCGAATACAAGTGGTAGGAAACGAGATGTCCGATTTGGGGGGTGGCGGGATCCGAATTGGTGAAGCGGGTAAACGCACGGAACCGTTCGAAGAAAACAATAGCCACACGATTACCGATAATCACATTCATCATGGAGGTTTGATTTATCCTCCGGCTATTGGCATTTTTGTTTTGCAAAGCGGAACCAATCGCATAGCTCACAATCACATTCATGATTTATATTATACCGCTATCTCGCTTGGCTGGAATTGGGGATATCAGGAAACGCCGTGCTGCGAAAATATAGTGGAATTCAACCACTTGCATGACATTGGCCAGGGCAGACTGAGTGATATGGGAGCCGTTTACACGCTGGGTATTCAGCGGGGGACAATCATTCGAAACAACCTGATTCATGACGTGGACTCTTTCACCTATGGCGGGTGGGGGCTTTATACAGATGAAGGAAGCTCCAACATTTTGCTGGAAAATAATGTGGTTTATCACTGTAAAAGTGCCGGGTTTCACCAGCATTACGGTCGCGATAACATTGTTCGAAACAACATTTTTGCATTCAACCGCGAAGTGCAGATCATGCGCACGCGGGCTGAGGATCACTCCTCGTTTATTTTCACCAACAACATTGTCCTGTTCGACACGGGCGGCTTATTGGGTAGCAATTGGTCAAACGATCATTACGTGATGGAGCGGAATGTGTACTGGGACACGCGGTTGGAGGGAGTGGATAAATGGAAATTTGCCGATGGGAATTGGGATCAATGGCACTCGCGAGGCCACGACACGAATTCCATCATTGCCGACCCGAATTTCGTGAACGGGCAAAAGTTTGACTTTCGGCTGAAGGCGGAATCGCCCGCTCTAAAGCTTGGGTTTAAACCAATCGAATTAGGAACCGTCGGAGTGCGTGCCGAACGGGATCGATAACGGATGAGGAAAATGATTTGAGTCGGTAATTCCTGATGAACTATTTAGCGCATGCTTTTTTATCGAATCAAAACGCGGCTCATTTGGTTGGGAATTTCATGGCCGATCATTGGAGAGGGAATAATTTTCAAAATTTGCCCATGGAGGTAGTTGAAGGGATTCGACTTCACCGGAAGATTGATTCTTTTACTGATTCCCATCGGGAGTTCAAAAAAAGCAAACGTGTTTTCTATTCTGGTTTTGAGAAATATAGCGGGATCCTGGTGGACATCTATTTCGACCATTTATTGGCCAGGCAGTTTCTGCGTTATTCATCCACTTCACTGGAAGTATTTTCCGAAAAAGCATACTCGATCTACCTGGAGCATCGTGAAATTCTTCCAGAAAGCGGGGCTGAATTCCTGGATCATGTGGTGATGAACAATCTTTATGAGGCTTATGCGAAACTGGAGAATGTGGAACTTGCCTTGAAGCGACTGTCACTTCGGACGAAACATGGTGTGCAACTCGAAAATTCTCTACGGTTGTTTACCGAGAAGGAAACTGAACTCGTGAGAAACTTTGAGGTGTTTTTTGAAGAGGCAATGCAATTATTCATGCCTGCAACGCGAAGCTCATAAATTCTGATTAGGAGATTTGGCGTGCCATCGAACGCCTGGCTTTTACGAGGAAACTGTTCGCTGCTTCATAGTTAGGTCTTTCCGGGAGCTTTGTTTGCGTCAGTGCCAATTCAAAATCGTGGTGCAGCTCCTTTCGCCATGCGTCTACTTGCGTCCAGGGCACAACGCCTGATTTGACTTCCAGCAATCGATCACGATGAAGCTGAACTGGTACCTGGATGTTACTCTCCCTCAGGGCAGTCGCGCCAGTTATGAGAAGGCGCAGAAGATGCATGGCATGTTTCCATCGAACCTCGCCCTGATTGCGAATGTCTTGTTCGATTTTTTTGAACTGTGACATGGCGTATCCATTGAAGGTTTGGAAAATCATCTGACTTAAAAATTCCTGCCGCATGGCGACAAGTTCGTCGGCCAGTGGTGAGGTTTTCTCCACAAGCGGAGAGTAAAGGCATTCCAATATGTTTGGGTTGGCTTTAAGCGCCATGGTAATGAACTTTTGCAATTCCCAATAGCAACTTTGCCGGACGTTGTCTTCGAATTGCTCCGGGGCGCCGAACAGTGACCATTGCAGTTCGGAAGGGGCGAGATAAATGCCGCGCCGATCGGTGTCGGACTTATCATGCTCAAGGCCATAAGCACGCGATCCCACCACGCAACGGTAAATAATGAATTGTTCGAGATCGAAGTCCGGATCAGTTGCGCGACTGTCTGCAGCCGCATGGCTTAGGCCATCTTTAAAATGCTTGAGCACTTCCAGTTGGGATTGTTTGAGCGTTGCTTCAAACCCATCGGGAAACCGAACCAGGAATTTTTCGCCTGGCACCGCAGGAGTGCGTGTGACGACGCCGACGGCGCCGCGAGGATGAACCAGGGAATTGTTTGTGCCATGAACCTCCACCAAAGACACGACCTGGGTTCCAGCAAAAATGTTGTTGGGTTGGTGTGACATATTTCGCCAATATTTTCCACGGCACTCCAATCTGCCAATGTGGCAGATGTCAGCGGAATCGACGCTAATGTTTCACGGATTCTTCGATGAGGAAGAGGTAGCGATCGCGATGTTGCTCGGTTTCGAGTTTAGTTTCCGTGTCGATGTGCATGAAATCAGCCGGTTTGTTGGCTTTGACCGGATTCCATTTTGGCAGGTTTTTGCCATTAGGGTTGGCCTTCTTAATGAAATTCGCGAAGTAAGTTTGCATGATGTCGGAAACTTTAAAGTCATCCGGAGTCCAGGCATAAACGTTGTTTTTGTCCAGATTGCCCAGGGCGTATTCAATCTCCGATGCGTGAGGAGCTCCTTTGGGTAGCCCGGTATTGTTTCCTGTTGCTGATTTCATGGCGGGTCGAGCGTGAGAGAAATAGTAGCGGTAAACTGGCTTGCCTCCAGTTTGGCTATGAGCATCAGCCCAACGCCAGGTGCCGAAGGCAATGAATCTGTCGCTCGCCAAATCGGTTGCCAGTGCCAACACCTCGTCATCAGTGACCGGGTGATAAACTTTGAACGCCTGGTCACCGTTTTTTGGATAAAGTCGTTTTACAGCCTTTTCAAAGTTGGCAACGGTTGGTTTGTCCTGGCCAAGGACGCCACGGGCGTTTGATTCTTCTGAATTCCATCCAACCAGGATTGGAACTTTAGCTTGTTCACCAGCGGCAAAAAGAGCGAATGGATCTTTCTGGAGAAAATAACCATCAATAGTTAAAGAAAACCAGGGAGCCCCGCGCTTGCCAATGAATTCAAGCAGTTTCGCCGCAGGCAGTCCGCGAAGTTCAGCGAGTGAATTTACGCCGTTGGTGGTGGCAAATCTTGTTCCCGCAGCTTCGGCTTCAACCAATGTGACGGGAGTGAGCGCACCCATGAGAGAGCCGCTCTCTCCGATGGCTCCGCTGAAAAGTTTCTTGGAAAGAGGGGATGCCATTTGTGCTGAAACAGCTATGGAGCCTGCCGATTCCCCGGCAATGGTTACTTTCTTTGGGTCTCCGCCAAAAGCAGCGATGTTTTCACGAACCCAGAGCAGGGCAGCGTATTGGTCAAGCAAACCATAATTTCCGGAAGCATGATTAGGCGACTCTTTGGTCAGCTCCGGATGTGCCATGAAACCAAAAACATTGAGGCGATAGTTCACGGTGACGGCAACGATGCCTTTGCGAGCCATGCTCTCTCCATCGTAACGACCTTCGGATCCATCCCCGGCCTGGAAACCGCCACCGAAGAAATAGACCAACACCGGCAAACTCTCCCTGCTGGACTTGGCAGGAGTCCAAACATTCAGGTACAGGCAATCCTCACTCATGCCCTCGGAGCGAAAGGCCATATCGCCGAAAATAGGGTTCTGCATCGCGCGAGGGCCAAACTTGTCGGCTTTTCGCACGCCCTGCCAATTCGCAGCAGGTTGCGGTGGCTTCCAGCGAAGCTCACCAATGGGCGGTGCAGCAAAAGGAATTCCTTTGAACGAACGAATCCCCGAAGGTTCGGTGATTCCTTCCAGCGTGCCGTTCGCCGTTTTTGCGCGGTTATCCGAAAGCGCTTGGCCGTGGGCCTGCACCCCCATCAGAGTGACGAATCCAAGCGCGATGAAGTAAAAATATCGATTCATATAAAACAAGATAGTTGCGATGACTCGATTGCTTGCGCCCCAAATCAAACCTGGGGGAGCGATCAGCAAGGGAAGTCAGGCGAGGCTGACAATGTCCTTTTCTTTGCCAGGATGCAAGTCACTCAGAAAAGGGTAAGGAACTGGATCAATTTCTGTTTTCTCAACGTTCCACCACAATCTGCGGTCTCGTGCTTTCCGCGATGGCTAAAAGCTCCTTTTGCTCCTTGTTGGGGATTTGGAGTTTATCCAGCGAGGCCTTGAGATCCCCCACCGTAGCATCGAACTCGGCGTTTGAAATGTGCATTGCCGCGTGTGAGGATTTTATCTCTTTGCCGTCGTAGTGGGCGGGTCCTCCAGTGGCCAAAGCCAGAAATTGGACGAAGTGCTTTTTGAGGAGAGCGATATTCGCCGGTGTCCCGTCCCACGTTACCGGTTGGCTGCGCTTGAAGGAGAAGCCACCTCGCGTCACTCCTTTTCGCTGCCAGTTCACGCGCGGATCCTGCAATGCGCGGGGAATGAAATCATCGACAATTTTCGTTAATCCCTCGTCTCCGCCAAGGCGATCAAACAGCGAAAGTTTTCCTTCCACGACCGCGGCCTTGTTCGTGCTTGCGGGATTTTCTTTATCGGCGATTTTGGCTTGCTTTACGTTTTTCTGACCCGCCCCTTCGCCGCCCCCGCTCAGCTGCTCTTCTTTGGCCATGCGTTGACTGGCGCGCTGGTCGGCATCTTTGCTTCCGGAGGTAAAGAAATCGGTATTTTTCGCTTTTTGTTTTTGGGTCCCGCAACCTGCAAGAAGTGAGATCATCAGCGAGAAAACAACCAGGGGAACGATGGTGAGCAATCGAATCCCCGGAACGATCATCATTGCCTGTGATTTATTTTGTTTCAGTGGTCTTTTCATAATTCAATTCTCATTTTATAAAGCATCGCCTGAAATGGCGTCCGAAACCTGGGGCGACTCAAACTGGATACTCTCCACGCCGCCTGGGCTCGCTTCCAGGCGTGGCAAATAAGCCCGGATGAAAGCGTTGTAGAGAACGTTTCCAAGTGTCGCGAGGATGTCTGTCGAAGTTTTATCCGGGTTTCCGCTGAACGGAATAATAGTGCCCAACTGGTCGCGTGGCTGATTCTTGAAAATCTTCACTACTCCCCCAATCAGGGCCTGCCAAAAAAATTGGAGAACGTTATCATCCTGGAGATCTTTGGTGAGGCTGAAAACTTTGAGATTTCGAAAGAGTGGCTTCACATAACCGACTACCTGGCCTTCTTTGGAATCGGTTTCGATTACCAAATCCAGCCAGCCGCGTTTGAAATCGAACTTTCCGTAAGCAAGTGCGAGGGCATTGATTTCCGTAAGATCGAGGCCGAGGAGCCTGGTCGCCATGTGGAAAGTGGGGCGATATGAAAAAGGATCGAGAGTCATGTTGAATTCAAGTTTTGCTTTGTCCATGACCATTGCTTTGGCGGTGACGGTGGCGGGCAGGGGAGTCTTGAGGTCCTGGATGTTCCCGAGGTTATCGATACTGCCTTCCACTTGAGATAGGTAGATGTCCACCGGGACTTGTTTTTGGTAGGTGCGGAAATGAACCATCCCATCCTGGATAACAGCGCTGTTAATTTTGAAAGGAAATAAATCTTTGATGATTTGCAGCCACGGCGCGCCGGCGCCGGTTTGAGTTTCGTCATCGCTTTCGGCATCCACGAAATTGATTTCGGGTTTGATCATTTTGACACGGCCGACAATGCGACGGTGGAGGAGGGCTTTGCCGGGAATGGCAAATTCAACAGTTTTCGCCGAGAAAAATGGCACAGGCACGCTTCCCGTGGTTTTATTCAGGACAATATCCTGAATGGCATATGCCCCGCGCCAAAGATTGATGCGAAGGCCTCCAATCCTGCCTGTGTACATCTGGCTGTGCGAAAGTGTGCGATTGATGTAGTCGCGCAATGCCCATGGCAAAATCGCGCGGCCAATTCCCAGAACGATGGCCATGACGAGGAAGGTCCAGCAAATCACTCGCCAAAGCAGATGACGCTTGCGCGAAGGCGTTGTTTTGGATTCGCTGGCTGGGCTGCTTTTCATTCAAGTGTGCCTGTCCACACTTTTGAATTTATCCCTTTTGATTTTAGGGAGCACCGGGGGAACTCACTAATGCGCAACCGTGGAACTCGCTGAAAGGAAGGAAGCTAAAACCCGAGATAGTTGAAGACGTTGATCAACGGGATCTCAACAAAGAGCGACTCGATGCATTGCTCACGGAGCGTTGTCATCTCAATCGCGCTTTGATTTTTCGAGAACTTTTCGGAATGATTCCAGTTGTAGCTCGAAGGTTTCATCACCCAGAACCGTCATGCTGCCTTCAGTATCGAAATTTTGTTCCAACTGAATCCAACTCTTGCAACCGGCATAACTCGGGATCAGAGGAACCAAAACCGGTCTCGGAAGCCGATGGACTCGCAACGCCATCACATAAATCCCTTTATCGCGCCCCCAATCGAATCGCTCCTTCAAAACAGTCTCACTCCAAATATGCTGGCCATTGAACCGGAGCGCATCCTCCTCGTTTTCCAATATCCGCCAGTCCACCACCTTGCACCAATACTGAATAGGGACCTCCTCCGGCTTGTGCAGTGAACCTTCGAGTCCTTCGTAATAACCTTTGGCCGACTCTGCCAGACCATTCTTTTGTTGATGAAAAAGGGTGGGAAATAAAAGAAACTCCTCATGCTCGACTTTAAAACCTCCCCGCGCTTCTCGAATGCCTCCCTTTCGAAAAATGAGGATTTGTTTTCCAGCGCCAAGCGCTTCGACAATCACTGCCCAATCTTTAAAAGCTGTCCGCATGGGGACAAAATCACCGGAGTTGGGAAATTGGGCAACCTGGAAAATCGAGATGCTAAACGCTTGCTGCTCAATTGTTTCTTTGCTTAGGTTGTAAAAACCCTATGAGTCCCTCAACCAGAATTCGGCTCTCCTTCATGATGTTCCTCCAATACTTTGTGTGGGGAACGTGGTACGTGACGATGTTTACTTATCTCTCGCAGACTCGAGGATTCACCGGAGGACAAATTGGCTGGGCTTACGCCGCAGTGAATATTGGGGCCATTGTTGCTCCATTCTTTGTGGGTATGATTGCCGATCGATTTTTTGCCACAGAAAAGATCCTGGCTGTTCTGCATATTCTTGGGGGGGGATTCCTTTATTGGGCATCAACCGCAACTACCTTCCCCGAATTTTTGTCCGCCTTGCTGTGCCATACCCTTTGTTACATGCCGACAATGGCTTTAACCAATTCGCTTTCGTTTCATCATGTTTCGAATCCCGGAAAAGATTTTCCGTTTATTCGCGTGCTGGGTACTATTGGATGGATTGCGGCAGGATGGTTGATCGGTTATCAGGCAATCTGGGGGAAGAGCATTGAACCTACCGATTTACCATTTAAGATTGGCGCGGCATCCTCTGTGGCTATGGGGTTATTCTGCTTGTGCTTGCCACATACGCCACCCAAAGCCAAAGGCTTGAAGGTGGACGTAAAGACAGTGCTCGGGTTGGATGCGCTGCAACTTTTAAAAGACCGGTCCTTTCTGATTTTTATTGTTGGATCATTGTTGATCTGCATTCCACTTGCCTTTTATTTCAGCGGGGCTAATGGCTTCCTAAATGAAATCGGAGTAACGAACGCCGCTTCGAAGATGACATTTGGACAAATGTCCGAAATTATTTTCATGCTGGTCATGCCGTTCTTCTTCTCCAGGCTGGGTGTGAAGAAAATGTTGCTTTGCGGCATGCTCGCCTGGACCGCTCGTTATGTTTTGTTCATGTTCGGCAATCCTGGTTCCGGAATGTGGATGCTGTATGGCGGTATCGTTCTCCACGGGATTTGCTACGACTTCTTTTTCGTTACTGGACAAATTTACGTCGATCGGCAGGCTAACATTTCCATTCGGGCAGCAGCTCAGGGATTCATTGCCTTTATCACTTACGGGCTGGGAATGATGATCGGCTCCTTGGTGCAGGGCAAGGTGGCCGAGACTTACGCCATCAACAACACTTCGCATCACTGGGACAAAATCTGGTTGATTCCTGCCGTGATGTCGGGAGCCGTGTTCCTTCTGTTCGCACTATTCTTCAAAGAATCAGATGCAGCGAAGGGTAAAAGCGCGATCCACGAAGCAATGTGATCAAGCGAATTTGCTGATTATTGCGAAGCAGTCTGGGCTTGCACTTGCTTTCTAAATTCGAGGGGATTAGCGATATTATCGAACTCCTCCCGGCTGCCACCTGTTCCTATGACGACGATAGTGCCGTAGCCAAGCATTCGACCCAGGACACTTTGATCCACGAGAACGCTTTCAACCTGGCGCAAAAGCAATTCAAGGGAGATCCTGCGGATGAAACCCGTCTTGATAAGAACGCGCTTGTTCGTGACCGCAAACTCTGAGGTTCGGTAGACTACGATGGCGGGGAGTAGGCAGCCGCCAGCAATCAACAGGGCAGCTATCCCTGCATAGTTCAAAAAGGCGTTCGCAGTTTTTGATCCGAAAATAAAACAGCCCACAGCTATTCCGAGAAAGAGCATGGCTAAGAGGATGGTTCCGAAAAAGCGCGACCAGTGAACATTGGTGCGGAAAGTAATCGTTTCACCAGGAAGCAGCTCTTTATCCACGTAACTGCCTGGTTTGGGCTGGACCCCTTCCTCGGCCACAGTGGGTGTCGACGGGACAGATCCCGGAAGATTTGGAGCGCCACAATTGGGACAAGCAGCCGCGAGGCTGCTGATTTCCCGTCCACATTCCCTGCACTTGATTAATGCCATAAGCCCGGACCATGAATAATCCTTATGCTCTCCAGACGCAACCGTCATGTTGCTGAGCCTGCGGGCGGGAAAAGCTTAGACCAGGATTACTTGCTGGTTCGAGAGTCGCCCAAAACCACTTTGAATGGAATTTTGCCCGGATGGACGGATCTGGAGCGGCGCACCACTTTATAAGAGCGGCGATATAAAAGCTGGCTTTGCGTTCTGGTAGTGGTTCTCATACTTTTCCTTCCTATGCTATGGTTGGTATGGAGAGGAGTGGGCAACCAAATTGACCCAATCTCGGGCTCGGTGAGAACATACACTGAATCCCACAGCCAGACAAATCGGGCCGGGCTCATCGCCGTTGAAACTTTACAACCTGTTGATAATCAAGCACTATTAAATCGAAATGAAAACACGCGAACGCCTCCCGGTAACCGTCCTGACTGGTTTCCTCGGGGCAGGTAAAACGACTCTATTAAACCATTTGCTGACCCAAAAGCACGGATACAAATGTGCCATCATCATTAACGAATTTGGTTCAATCAGCATCGATAACCAGTTGGTGGTTGGCGCCGACGAGGAAATTATAGAACTGAATAATGGCTGTCTTTGTTGCCGTGTTCGTGGCGATCTCATCAAATCGTTGAACAATCTGTTTCAGAAACAAAAACGTTTCGATTACGTCGTTATAGAGACCACCGGATTGGCTGATCCAGGTCCCATTGCTCAAACATTCGGCCAAAAAGAGTTGGCCGACAAACTTCGATTGGACGGGATCATCACGGTAGTCGACGCGCGGCATTTCGAAAAGGAGTTGAACACGGCCCCTGAAACCCGCCAACAGGTCGCTTTTGCCGACGTTTTACTGCTGAACAAGGCAGATTTGGTTGAAAGCGCTGAACTGGAAAAACTGGAAGGGACACTTCAACGAATGAATCCATTGGCGAAGATTTACCGCACCCAGAAGTCGCAAATCGACGTCGCCAAAATCCTGAACATCAAAGCACGGGAAGCGACCACTCCATTGCCGGTATTTCCTTCCCGTGGCGGTTTCAAAATTTTAAACAACCCGCCCCCCGTTCCCCATTCGGAAGTGGAACATCACCACCATCATCATGATGACGACGTCTCTTCGTTTTATTTTACGGAAGATCGTCCGCTGGATCTCAATAAGACAGAAGCGTGGCTTGGTAATGTAATCAATACGCTGGGAGATCGAATTTACAGGTGCAAAGGGATTCTTTACGTGAAGGGTCAACCGAAACGATTGGTGTTCCAGGGTGTCCAAATGATGTTCGAAGCCTATCCGGACCGATTCTGGAATGTAGGTGAACAGAAACAAAGCCAGCTTGTCTTTATTGGTAAAGAGTTGAATCAAAAGGAAATTCAGGGCACGTTTGAAAGCTGCCTGGCTACTTAAAACCGACAGCTTGATTATGCCTATCTACGAATATGAAATAGAAGGTGGGTGCAAAGCATGCGGACCCACGTTCACCCTGCGTAGGCCGGCGAGCGCCCCTGATCTGACCAAATGCCCGGCTTGCAAGAAACCAGTCAAAAAAATCATTTCCGGATTTTCGACCCCAACACACTTAAAACCACTTTCCATTGTCGATGCGAAAAAGGCAGGGTTTACCGTCCTGAAGCGCGTGGGCAAGGGCGAGTACGAGAGGCAATAAGCCTTGAGTTTTTAATAGGAAATCATCAAATTCTCATTATGAGCGATCTGCAGCTGATTCAGAACAAATTGGAGGCTATCTCTCGACGTATAAGATTATTTAAAGGATGGCAGGCTCTCTGGAATGGATTGTTGCTGGCCAGTATCGTTTACCTGGTAACCCTCGCGGTCTACAAATTTCTCCCTGTCTCTTCGACAGTTTTGGTTTGGGGCTTTGGGTCAGGCACCGCTCTCATGATTTTCAGTTTTGTTTTTGGGCTGCGACGAACTCGTTCTCTTCCCGAGGTTGCCCGATGGGTCGATATTCAGGGAAACCTCAAGGAAAGATTAAGTACCGCTCTTGACCTGCAAAAAGACAGCGTTCAGACCCCCTGGTCAGAGTTGGTTTTAAAGGATGCTGCTGAACAGGCGCGCAGGCTAGATACTCATAGATTGGTGGGATTTCATGTTCCCCGTATCTCCAGGGTTATCCTGGTTTTGTTGGCTGCTGCCTTCTCCCTTGGTTTTATCAAAGAATATCGAACTCCTGCGCAACTCCAGGCGAAGGTGGATAAAGAAAATATCAAGGAAACGGGCAAACAGATCGCTTCCTTTGTCAAACGATCTCTGGACCAACATCCAAAGTTGGACCAGGAATCCAAGGAAGCATTGCTCAATGCCGAGGATTTGGGGCTAAAGCTGGCGAACTTATCTCCCGGAAAAAGCGAAGCCTTAAAGGGCCTGGAAAACGCGTCCAAAAAATTGGAGGACCAATTAAAGAAAATGGACCAGACAGCAGCCGTAAAACAGCTTCAGAAAGCCGCCCAGGAACACGGAGCCAAAGATGCCTCTCAAAACCAGACACAACAGGGGAGCAAAGAGCAGTCAGCACAGAATGGTTCCCAGGGAGCGAATGTCGATTCCAAAAAAATGGAAGAGATGCAAAAGCAGATGGCTGATTTGAAACAGCAAATGGCGAAGATGGGCGAAAAAACCGGTCCCGAAGCCGATGCTGCTAAAGAATCGGTTAAAAATGCACTTTCCAATCTTTCCAAACAATCAGCGGAGATGGGCCAACAAGTAAAAGGATTGGATGAGGCTATTGCAGCATTGCAAGCCAACCAAACAGATTTATTCATCAAGAACATGGATGTAGCCGTGCAGGACATGGAGAAGATGAAGGACCTGGCGCAGGCCATGGCCAATCAGCAGAGTTCCAGTGAGAAACAGGCTAAGGATCTAGCCGAACAATTCAAATTTGGGCAGGGAGAACTAGCCAAGGCGAGTCTGGATAAAATGATCAAGGATTTGAAAGATGGCAAAATATCCGCTTCAGATTTGGCCAGGATGAATCAGGAGCTCAAAAAAGCTCTGGATCCCGCAAAGCCTTACGGCGGAGTTTCGTCAAAACTGGACAAGGCCCTGCAAAAGCTGGGGAAGGGTGACAATAAGGAAAGTTCCGCTGCGTTGCAGGAAGCGTCCGATGAGTTGAAGAAATTGCTTGATCAAATGGATGATTCGCAGGCGCTAATGGCCTCACTGGAGGCCTTGAAGAAAGCAGAACAGGCGCTGGCTTCCGGGAAATCCTTTGGCACTGGGGAATGCAAAAATCCTGGAGGGGTGCCGGGAGATAAATCCGGCCGTGGAGTGGGTACATGGACTGATGAAAACAGTTGGATCTATCCCAAACAAACACCGTTGGAAGATAACTCCTTGGTTAACCGTCCGGACAGGGATCCCAAAGCCAATCTCGACAATGGTGACGGCCAGTTGGCAGATAATTTGGCTCCAACCAAAATCAAGGGAAAATTTTCTCCTGGAGCTTCCATGCCGAGCGTCACTCTAAAAGGGGTGAGCATAAAGGGCACAAGTTCCGTCAGTTATAAGGAAGCCGCTGCAGCAGCTCAATCCGACGCTCAGAGCGCCTTGAACCACGATCAGGTTCCTCGGGCTTACCAGGCGTCCGTCAAAGACTACTTTGATGACATGAAAAAGTAGTCAATTGCCGCGCAAATCCAGGCAGACCAGCTTTCTTTTATCGCGCGCCAGGTAAAATCCGTCTGAAAGTGCGGCATGCGCTCTTACCCCCGTTCCCAGTATCTGCCTGCGTCCCATTTCGGAATACCCTGTGGCATTCGCTTTCACTAGAACAAGTTCTCCTTGTTCCGAGAGGATTAATAACAGGCTGCCAGCCGAGATAATGGTGCCAGTCCCAAACCCTGCTTTTTCCCATTGGACTTTTCCGGTCTTGAAATCGATGCAACGAAGCGCAGCTCCTTGTTCCTGCCGCCCGTGAAAACCGTAGAGAAAACTATCGTGCAAAACCGGTGTTGAATAGTGGCTGGAAAGAAAATCGTCGGAAGCCCAGATCGCCGAGACTTTGTCTTTTTCCACCCGCAAAAGTGTGGCGCCAGTGTCGTAACTCGAGGTCAGGAAGACCATGTTGGACTCGACCAAAGGCGTGGCGGCATTCACCGAGGCGTGAGACGCGGAGCGCCAGTGTTTATCGAACTTCACTCGTCCATTCTCCGGATCGATGCCTGCAAGTCCCTCACGGGTAAAAGCAATGATACGCGACTGGCCGTCGAATTTCGCGACCACAGGGGATGAATAACTGGCTTCATCAGCGGTTGCTTTCCAGCGGACCTTGCCATCCTGTTTATCCCAACTAACAACCCCCGCATTATCTCCGCCGATGTTAAGAATAACGTTTTTTTCGAAAACCAAAGGGGAACATGCCATTCCAAAAAATCCATTTTTCGCGTCAAACATCTTTTGAGAATTGACGCTCCAAATCTCCTTTCCATCTTTAAGAGCGAGGCAAGTCAAAGTGCCTTCGGCCCCAAAACAATAAACCTGTTGCTCATCTATTGCAGGCGTCCCCCGGGGGCCTTCTTCAAATCCGAAGGAATCGCGGTAATGTGTCGGATACGAATGCGTCCAGATCTTTTTTCCATTGGTCAAGTCCAGGCAATCCAGCGTTTCCTTGTCGTCTTTCCGATAAAAAATAAAGGCTTTTTTTTGGCTGACTACCGGCGCGCTCCACCCTTCACCTATATCGTAGTCCCAAACTTTTTTGGGCAGCTCGCCTGTAAATCGGGAAAGCAGGTTGGTTTCCATGGACACGCCATTTCTGGAAGATCCCAAATGCTGATTCCAGTCGGCCCCACTGGACTCGATAACCTGGATCGATGCAACGGCCAAAAACAATAATCGTGGAAACATGCCTTGCTTAAGACTTCGACACTTTCCCAACGATACCCAGCCGGGTCCACACATACTCATCCAGCGAAAGAGGATCTACGCTCCATTTTGCAGCAAGGCGATTTACTTTTTCGGTGTTGTTTTGGACAGGATCCTTTTGCCCGTAACCTCGTGGTTCACTAAAGTAATCGGGGCATTTCATCTGCAATTCCTTCTCAACGGCGGTCAGAGGGCCTTCGTTCCAAATTGTTTGCCCGCACCAGGCAAATGCGCGGAACACGGATCCCTTTTCCAGGATGCCCCACGAATGATAGCCGAGCACTTTATTGAGTCCAAAAAACTGCACGTGCCCCAGTTTGGAGCTGATCTGCCGAAGGAAATGAAAACATTTGTCGACATCCTCGTTGGGGTCGGGCAAACCGGAACCGACGATCAATATCCAGCCCTCGACTGGCGGAGAAATAAAAAGCTTTCTTTCACTGGCTTCCTGCAACCCCTCTTCCCAAGTGCAGGGGACTGGAGCATCCAACCCCAACGCCTGCTGCACCGGCCACAAATCTGTGCCCTTGACGGCCAGCCAAAATGAAGGCTGAGCCAGAAGGTGATTCTTCATGGAGAAACCGGAGGATTCTGAAGTCGCTTCGAGTTGTTGGCGGTGGCGTTGCCTAGCCCATTGAAAGGTAAAAAAACAAAAAAGAACTAAAACAACAAATAAAGGGAAAACCATGAGCATGACCATGAGCATGGGAACAATTTGCTTAAACTCTAAGGGGCTCATGCGTCATCCAATCTAATTACTCTCTGCATTTCTTCAATGGTAAAATGCGCGCAATTCAATTGTTTGGCAACTTGCCCGCACTCAGTTATTGCCTGTTTCGCAGGCGCAAGGAATCCCGGGAACTCCATCATTGTTTGGCTAAAAACTTGCCACCCCGGTTGAACAACGCTAAGCCTTTAATCATCTAATCTGCTTATGCCGAAGCCAATATCTTTACGTCCGTGGATCCTGGGATTGCTGCTGGTCCTGGCCGGGTGCGCTTCCTCAACCGCACTGCGTGTGAGTTCTTATCCGGGCACGATTCGAATTGCCTGTGTGGGAGACAGCATCACTTACGGGTCCGGCGTGGAAAAAAGAGAGGAAAACAATTACCCAAAAGTTCTGAACAATCTGTTCGGTCCCAAATTCGAAGTTTCCAATTTTGGGGTCAGCGGCGCCACTCTCCTGAAGCATGGCGACAAGCCCTATTGGAATGAAAAAGCTTTCCTCGCTGCCTCGAATTCCAAACCGGACGTGGTGGTAATAAAGCTTGGAACGAACGATACCAAACCGCAAAACTGGAAATTTGGAAACGAATTTACCTCGGATCTGGAAACTATGATCGACACGTTTCGTGCCCTTCCTTCCCACCCCAAAATTTATCTCTGTATTCCGGTCCCCGTGTATGCAACTCGCTATGGAATCACTTCCTCGGTGTTAACCAGGGAAATCATCCCTGACATTCAAAAGGCGGCGAAGGCCAAACATGTTCCCATCATCGATTTGTATGCTGCCCTGAACAATCACGAAGAGCTGTTTCCAGATAAGATACATCCCAACGCGAGCGGAGCTCGACTCATCGCGGAGACGGTGAAGGCGGCCCTGACAGGTAATTCAACAAGGTGATTTTGTGCGAAAATTTGTTATTCTTTTTTTGACGTTGGCGGGTTTGATTCCTGCCGCTCTGGCCGATTCAAAATTACAAATCACCGACGGCGATCGTATTGTGCTGATCGGAGATACGCTTATCGAAAGAGAGCAGGAGTTTGGCTATTTGGAAACGCACCTGCATATTCAGTTTCCAACCAATAAATTTATAGTCAGGAACCTCGGGTGGAGTGCGGATACCCCCGCTGGACTCTCGCGGCTGAGATTTGATTTCAAACAGCCCTCCAAAGGACTGGAGATTATTCGGGATGAGTTGGCTGCTATCAAGCCGACTATCGTGTTTGTCGGTTACGGAATGGCCAGTTCTTTTGATGCCGCCGAGAAAACGAACCAATTCGTCGGGGAATTAAAATCACTGGTGAAGGTCATTCGCGAAACGGGATCCAACGATGTTAAGCTGGTGTTTCTCGGACCGATTCATCATGAGGATTGGGCGAGGCCCGAAGAAGCCCAAAAGATCGAGAAACATAACAAGGACATTCAACTGTATTCCGACGCAATCAAGGACGTCGCGTCCGAGAACAATGGAATTTACATCCCGTTGTTCAAGACCATCGGAGCCTCGCTCATCCGAGACCAAAAATTTGCCATGACTGGAAACGGCATTCACCTGAACCAGTACGGTTACGCGGAAATGGCGAATATTATCGATCGCGAATTGGGGTGGGGGATCCTTTCCTGGAGAATTAGCTTTCTTGAGGATGGTTCCCAACGCAGGGGCGGGGGCGGGATCTCGGTTACCAACAGTTCAAAAACGGGTGTGGAAGTTTCCTTCGACGGGCTGCCTGCAATAATCACTTTGCCTCACCCAAATTTAAAGCGCGAAATGCTTCCTTCCTATGTGCAGGCCCCTTTCATCCAGGCATTCGGGATGACAAACCAGCTTTACAATTTAATTATTGATGATGTTCAGTATGATACCATTACCGTGACCAATGGACGTATGGATCTGCCATTATTGACCGGACCCGACATTGAACAGGCCGAAAAACTGCGAAAAGCGGTGGTTGAGAAAAACCAGTTGTTTTTTTATCGGTGGCGTCCACAAAACGAAACCTATCTGTTCGGCTTTAGAAAACAGGAGCAGGGGAAGAACGGCAAAGAAATTCCTATGTTCGATCTCCTGATTTCCCAGCTCGAGGATCAAATCCAATCTCTGACCATTCCCCAAAAACATCATTTTTTGGTTACTCCAAAATGGGCTCCGCCGGCGGCTGTCACTCGTGGCCAGCCTAAAATAAATCCTTTGCCGCCTTCGGAGAGGCCGACCTTCGAAGTGGCTGACGGCTTCCAGGTCAATCTTTATGCCGAGAATCCCTTGCTCGCCAAACCTATCCAGATGAATTTTGACTCCAGGGGCCGACTTTGGGTTTCAAGTTCGTCGGTCTACCCGCAGATCGAACCCGGCCAGAAAGCCAATGATAAAATCATTATTATTGAGGATACAAACGGGAATGGTGTGGCCAATAAATCGACTGTCTTTGCCGATGGCCTTCTGATTCCAAGCGCGGTAATCCCAGGGGATGGCGGCGTCTATGTGGGACAGAGCACCGAACTTCTTTTTTTGAAGGACCTCGACGGAGATGGTAAAGCCGATCTCAAAAAAGTGGTTTTGAGCGGGTTGGGCACAGAGGACACACATCACATCGTGCATACTTTAAGATGGGGAATGGACGGCGATCTGTATTTCAACCAATCCATTTACATTCACAGCCATATTGAAACCCCCAACGGTGTTGTCCGGGCGAACAGCGGCGCTATTTTTAAATATGAGACGGATCGGGATCGTCTCACCATCCTTTTAAAAGGATTTTGCAATCCATGGGGCACCTCTTTTGATCCTTACGGGCAGATCTTTGTCACGGACGGAGCTGGCTTTCAAGGCATCAGCTACGGTATCCCGGGTGCCACTTATTTTACTTACGCAGATATGCGGCGCGAAATGAAAAGCGTCAGCCCTGGAAACTATCCCAAGTTCGCCGGCCTCGAAATGATTCAGAGCGAGCAATTTCCCCCAGACTGGCAGGGCAATTTGATCACTTGCGATTTTCGAGCCCATCGCGTCGTTCGGTTTGGCTTATCCGAAGAAGGGGCAGGTTATGTCACGCGCGAATTGCCGGATCTCTTGCGCACCACCAACGTCACTTTTCGTCCCATCGACGTCAAGCTGGGTCCTGACGGTGCACTGTACGTGGCCGACTGGTCAAACCCCATTATCCAGCATGGTGAAGTCGATTTTCGAGATCCACGCAGAGATCACGAACATGGAAGAATTTGGCGTATCACAGCTAAAAATCGACCCCTGGTTAATGTGGAAGGCATCAAGTCCGGCAACGCCTTGAATATGTTTGCTGGGCTGCTCAGCAGCAACTCCTGGACTCGCGATGTTGCCCGACGCACCCTGATAGAACGCGGCACCAACGTCCTGGCCCGTCGCGATAAATGGGTTGCAACACTTACCAATGATTGGCAAAAGCTGCAGGCCCTGTGGTTGAAGCAGGGTTCTCGGGAGATCGATACCAACCTCCTGGCAGCAGTCCTGGCTTCCGAAGATGGAAAAATACGCGCTGCTGGAATTCGAGTTTTGGGGGATTGGCTTCCTTCTCTGCCCACGCAGGACACCGTGGATAAACTGCTAACGTTTGTTAAGGATTCACATCCCCGCGCCCGCCTCGAGGCAATCCGCGTCCTGGGTCAAATTCAAACCGAGAAAGCCGCCGAAGCCGTCCTTTCAGCTCTGGATCAGCCCATGGATCCATTTTTGGATTATGCCATGTGGCTCAGCATCAATGAGCTGGCAGAGCCGTGGCTGCAGTCATTGCAAAGCGGACACTGGAAGCCGGAGGGCCGCGGGAAGCAGCTCGAATTTGCCTTGAAATCAATCGAGCCGGCCATGGCAGAGAAAGTTCTGTCAGGATTGGTCGCAAAGATGACACCAGAGCAGCTGATTTCTGGTTCCTGGATTGAATTGATCGGCCTTGCAGGTTCAACAGCTGATCTGGAGCGCCTGAGCGCCTTGCTTTTAAAGCGAGAAGTAAAGAGCCCAGCCCTTGAATCGAGGATATTGAACGCCTTCGTGGAGGCCTCCAGGTTGAGGAACATCAAGCTTTCGGGCTCGCCGCTCGATCTTTTAAATCATTCGAAAACGGCTGATATCGAGGGGCAACTTACAGCCATTCGCCTTATGGGCACTTATAAGGCGAAAGAGTCCGTTCCGATTTTGGAACAAATGGCTCAGTCGGGCGACGTCGCCATACAAAAGGGGATCGTTGATTCGCTCCGCTCTATCGCTTCACCCGCAGCTGGGGATTCCCTGGTCAAACTGGGGAGTTCCATAACTGTCGAAATTCGACAGACAGCATTGTTGGCGCTTGCCTCCTTTGATTTGGGCAAAGCCTCTCAACCCCTTGCTGATTTGCTAAAAGCCGTGACCGATGAAAATCAGGCACTCCCGGTTTGGAAAACCCTTTTCTCGATTCGCGGAGGTTCCGCGAGGCTCGTTCCTGTAATCTCCAAAAACGGTGTCAGCGCAGCCTCGGCCAGGGCGGGTCTGCGAGCAGCAAGGGAGAGTAACAAATCTCAGGATCCATTGGCGCTCCTTCTTGCAAAATTTATTGGTGCTCAGGATGATCCAAAGGCCCTTTCCGATGACGAAATGAAAAAACTGGCGGCCACCGCCGTTGCTCAGGGAAGTGCGGATTCTGGCGAATCGATATTTCGTCGCGCCTCCACTGGTTGCCTGGCCTGCCACGCGATAGGAGGCGCAGGTGGAAAAGTTGGGCCGGACCTGACCAGCATCGGAGCCAGCGCGCAGCCGGATTACCTGGTTGAATCGCTGTTTTACCCAAACCGAAAAATTAAGGAAGGATTCAATTCTGTGGTAGTTCAAACCACGGATGACCAGGAGTTGAACGGTATCCTGGTCAAGGAAAGCGCGGAGGAATTAGTTATTCGAGATCCGGCAAACCGGGAACTTTCCATCCCTAAAAAAATAATATCCGGCCGCAGAAATGGTGGTTCCTTAATGCCATCTGGTTTGATGGAGGCCTTGTCCCCCGGTGAACAATTGGATTTGGTGAAATTTCTATCGGAGTTGGGTAAAGGCGGGCCGTACGATGCCTCAAGAAGCAGCGTGGCGAGAACCTGGACAATATATGGAGGGGCGCATACCGATGAACAATTTGGATTGGAGAAAATCGTTAGCGGTCAATTTCCGGCTGGGAAAGAGACAGTAACCTACACCAGCGTTCCCGGTTGGCTGACAGAGTCTCAATTAAAGGAAGTTTTCCCTGCCAACTTGAATACGAGTCTCACGGGAATTTACGCCGCTGCCCGATTTTCTGTTTCGCGGAACGGAGAAAACGCCTTCGACTTTAATGGCTCGGGTTCCACCGGAATTTGGGTGGACGGAAAGGAGGTAATCGATTTGAAGCATGTCTCCCTGACTGCAGGTGAGCACACACTGGTTATCCGCTTTAACGCCAAGAGTTTACCTGCCAGGTTTCGGGTCGCAAGCGAAGGTGCAACCTTTATCAATAAATAGCGAAAACATCCCAATCCAAGCGTTGACATCGCTAATGTAACTCCCTTACTGTTGAGTAAGTTTTCAACCCAGAACAAATACATGTTAATTCGTCTTAGTTTAATCATCGCGATTCTTGCAGGCTTAGCCGCTGCCGGGCTTGTCTTCACTCAGGTCAAGGATAAGGTCACTACCACCATCACCGAGCGTAATGACTTCCACAAGAAAGCGGATAACGAAGCAGCGGCGAAGACCACTGCATTGAGACAGCTTAAGGGGACCAACGAGGTTTTGAAAGCCACTCAGACCGACCTGGCTTCCACCAAAATGGAGCGCGATTCTGCCGTGACCAAGGCAGCCGAACAGGAAGCGAAAGCCAACACTCTGGTAGCCGAAGTTGCCCGGCAGAAAACTGACAAAGAGAATGCCCAGGCCAAGCTGGCTCAATGGGACGCAATGAATGTCACTCCTGACCAGGTGAAGACCACCATTGCTGAGCTCAAAAAGTCCCAGGAGCAAAAAGCTGCTCTAACGGATGAAAATAAGGTCCTTGCTTCCACTTTGAACAAGACACGGGCTCGCCTGAACTATTATGAAGATCCTGAGAATCGTCCTCCAGTTCTTCCAGCAGGCACCAAGGGATCCGTTATCGCTGTCGATCCCCGTTATGATTTCGTCATCCTCAACATCGGTGAAAAACAAGGCATTCTTGAACGCGGCGAATTGATCGTCAATCGCAACGGCATCATGATCGCCAAAGTGAAGGTCACTTCTGTCGAAGCGAATCGTTCTGTTGCCAACGTGATTCCCCAGACCCGAAAAGCTGGTGCTGAGATCATGGAAGGCGATCAGGTCATCTACTAAATCCTTTGGATGAAGATTGTTCGACTGATTATTGTAGCTGCTACCCTGGCATCTTTCGCAGGTGCCATGACAGGTTGCAACACGACGGATGCTGAAAACGTTTCCTCTCGTCCCTGGAATACTCCCAAGAATTGGGAAAATGGCCTCCCCAGTTCGATGAGCGAAGGAAGATAAGTCCTCTAAAATACTTTCAAAAGCCTGCTTCCCTGGAAGCAGGCTTTTTTATTTGGCAAACTCCACGCAACGAGTTTCTCGCATTACCGTAATCCGGATCTGGCCAGGATATTGCAATTCTTCTTCGATCTTGCGGGCTATGGTTCGAGCCAGTTTAAAGGCTTGTTCATCAGTTATGGTGTCCGGTTGAACCATGACACGGAGTTCTCTTCCGGCCTGCACTGCGTAGCACTTTTCCACCCCAGGGAACGAACAGCCGATTCGTTCCAGGTCTTCCACCCTTTTAATATAGGTGGTCATTGTTTCCGAGCGCGCTCCAGGCCGGGATGCAGACATGGCATCCGCTGCGCTCACCAGGATGCCAAGAATGCCGATGTGTGGGACTTCGTCATGGTGGGAGGCCACCCCGTTTACCACCTGCTCCGACTCCCCATATCTTTTTACAAAGTCAGCCCCCACGATGGCATGGGCTCCTTCGATTTCATGTCCCATCGCTTTCCCAATGTCATGCAGCAACCCCGCTTTTTTTGCAGATTGAACATCGATCCCCAGCTCCGAAGCCATCAAACCCATCAGGTGAGAGACTTCAACAGAATGGTTCAATATGTTCTGCGAAAAACTGTGTCTGAATCCAAGTCGACCCAGCATTTTCACGATTTCGATGTGCAGGGGAGGAATGCCAGTTTTCATGACCGCTTCCTCTCCGAGTCGGATAATGGTCTCGTCCATTTCCTGGGTCACTTTGGCGACTACTTCTTCGATTCTCGTGGGGTGAATCCGGCCATCGAGAATAAGCCGTTCCATAGCCTCTCGGGCAATTTCGCGTCGAACCGGATCAAAACCCGAAAGGACCACGGCATTCGGGGTATCATCAATCATGACCGTGACGCCGGTCGCTGCTTCGAATGCTCGAATGTTCCGGCCTTCCCTCCCGATGATTCGACCCTTTATCTCGTCGCCAGTAAGAGCGACGATGGCGGTCGATGTCTCATTGGTATGTTCTCCGGCATAACGCTGAATGGCAGTGCTGATTATGCGACGGGCTTTTTCTTCTGCACGTAGCTTGGCGTCATCAAGAATGTGACGAACGAGGTGGCCAGCGTCTCTTTGGGCATCTTCCTGCACCTGTTTTAGAAACGCCTCTTTTGCCTCTTGCTCCGTCATCCGGGTGATCGCTGCCAGTTGGTCTCTGGCCATCTTTTGGTCAGTATTCAACTGTTCTTTTTCGGTGATCAGATTCGCCAGCCTCTCCTTCAAATCTGTCTTTTGCTGGCGCAGGGTCTTTTCTTCACCCACCAGATTCTCCAATTGCCGGTTTACAAGCGATTCCCTTTCCGTGACCCTGCCTTCGAGGGATGCTAATTCCTGCCGCCGCGCCGCAAGCACTTTTTCGTGCTCATCACGCATACGCAAAATCTCTTCCGCTGCCTGGAGTCTGGATTCCCTGGTTTTATTCTCCGCTTCCTTTAGCGTAGTATCGAAGAGGTTCTTTTCCCTCGCGGCAAACTCTACCTTGAGACGTTTCTCCTTTTTTCTGACGAAATAATAAGACACGCCGAAACTGCCTCCCAAAAGAAGCGCTCCATCGATTAAGAATCGTTCTAACGACATTTATTAAGCTGCGGGCTCAAGTTCCAAAGAGCCTCGCGGGAGTCAAAACCCAATCTAATTTGACATCATGGGCTTCCACAGGGATGTTCGGCAAGATTTGTTCGTCAAATCCTACCCCGCACCTTAACCCGGTGGCTGCGGACAAAAGTCGATCGTAGAATCCTTTTCCCCGCCCCAGTCGTCTACCTTGCAAGTCAAAACCTAAACCAGGAACTAAAATCATGTCCAGCTGGTTTATGGGGACACAAGCACACTCCGGTGAAGGTTCTAGGATCTTAAATTGTCCGTATCGAAGGTCGGAGGTGATATGCGAGATCTTCGCTGCACAATATTGTTGGGTATTGGGATCAAATCGAGGGAGTGAGATCGATTTTTGGTTGTCGGCAAGGTACCCCATTAATTGGCGGATGTCTGGTTCACTGGGCAACGGCATGAAAAGCAGGATGTTTTTTGCGTATCTCCATTCTTGCCACGCTTCAATTTTCTCCACCAATTTCCTGGAAAGATACTTTTTCTCTTCGACGGTAAGGGCCGCCAATGTTTGCTTCATCTGCGCTCGGAGTGCAGTTTTGTCTAATATTTCCCGGGTCATTTCTTCTGATTTTCTGTGTCGTCACTGCTTTTCTGCCCGGAGGCTCGCCAGTTTGCCAATCTTTCTTTTATCTTTTTCTCCACCCCCTGGTCGGTCGGTTTGTAATAGACCTGGGGATCCTCCATGTATTTTTGGGCCACAAAGTGATCGGGGTGATCGTGCGCGTATTGGTAACCCTCCCCATGCCCAAGTCGTTTTGCTCCCATATAATGGGCGTCGCGCAAATGATTGGGAACCGGTTGGGTCCTTCCTTTCCGCACATCATCCAATGCGGCATCGATGGCCAGATAGGCACTATTGCTCTTATGCGCGGTGGCAATATAGATGGTCGCTTCGGCGATCGGGATTCGCGCCTCGGGCCATCCCACAAATTCAGAGGCATCATGCGCAGCCTTGGCCAACACCAGCGCCATTGGATCCGCCAAACCGACGTCTTCCGCCGCGCAAATCATGATTCGCCGGGTAATAAATCGCGGGTCTTCGCCCGCATGAATCATTTTTGCCAGCCAATACAGCGCCGCGTCCGGGTCGCTTCCCCGCATCGATTTGATAAATGCCGAAATGGTGTCGTAATGGGCATCCCCGTCACCGTCATAGACCACTGCCTTTTTTTGGATGCACTGTTCAGCCACCTCACGGGTAAGATGAATAATTCCTTCCGCATCCGGAGGGGTGGTCAGGGCCGCCACTTCCAGCGAATTCAATGCTTTGCGCGCATCGCCGTCCGCCACCCGCGCAAGATGTTCCAACGCTCCATCAGCAGCTTGAAGTTTCATCGCCCCAAGCCCTCTTTCCTCATCCTTCATCGCCCGCCTCAACAATTCCAACAGGTCATTCTCAGTCAACGGCTGGAGTTCAAAAATCTGGGAACGCGAAACCAGGGGGGAGTTAACAAAGAAAAATGGATTGTGTGTGGTTGCTCCAATCAGTCGGATCACACCGCTTTCCACGTCGGGAAGCAGCACGTCCTGTTGGGATTTGTTGAAGCGATGGATTTCGTCGATAAAGAGAAGGGTGGATTTTCCAGTATTTTCCAGGCGATTCACCGCCGCCGAAAGGATGCGCCGCATGTCAGCCACATTGGATTCCACGCCGCTGAGCCGTTCAAATTTATTGTTGGTATGAGCCGCTATAATCTGGGCCAGGGAAGTTTTGCCGGTGCCGGGGGGGCCGTAGAAAATGAGAGACTGAATTCGGTCGGCTTCGATCGCCCGTCGCAGAAGTTGGCCGGGGGCTAGGATATGACGTTGTCCTGCATACTCGTCGAGAGTGCGGGGCCGCATCCTCGCGGCCAATGGACGGACCTGGTAGGGGGAATTAGACGGCGGGAGTGCCACCGCAGGATCACGGTCCGAATCTGGCCCTGGAAGAGAGCTGGCTCCGAAGAGATCCTGATTCAACATACTCCTAATCTAAAGGCAAAGGGGAGGTTGTGACAACCTCCCCTCGGAAAGAAAACCCCACCGTAATGCCGTGACAAACAGTTCCTTTGAACATGAGAGAAACAGGTGGAATCCAAACGTAGGCTAACGACTTCCAGTAAAGGCCTGTCGATTACCGCCGTAGTCAAGACTCCGCATTGAGTATACTTACGGTCCAAGGACTTAGTTTCTTTGCACGAACATGGCAGGGTAAAGTCAAAAATTAAAATTTCAAAAGAACAACTGCGCCCGACACTCTTCATCATCGGGCATCCTGCTGATTTCTCAAGTCAATCTTGGAAGTTTCTTTCGCCTTTTTTATTGAAACTTTTTTTGCTCCCTGTCTTACCTCTTGCCTTTGCTCCTCATGTTTAGAACAATTCCCGTTTAGGAAAAATATGGCAAAAAAAGCGCTGATTACAGGAATCACAGGTCAGGATGGCTCATACCTCGCGGAACTTTTGTTGGGCAAGGGCTACGAAGTTCACGGAATTATCCGCCGCGCCAGCACTTTCAACACCGGCCGGCTGGATAGCATTTATTCAGATCCGCATTCCAGCAAATCCAGGCTTTTTTTGCATTACGGCGACCTTTCGGATGGAACCAATCTCGCCCGCCTCATTGGAAAAATCCAACCCGAGGAAATCTATAATCTTGCCGCCCAAAGCCATGTCCGTGTCAGTTTCGACTCGCCGGAATATACCACTGATATCGTGGCCACTGGAACCACTCGCCTGCTGGAAGCCATTCGCGAAGTCGGCATTAAGCCAAGATTTTACCAGGCCTCCTCCAGTGAGATGTACGGGCTTGTCCAGGAAGTCCCTCAGAAGGAATCCACTCCCTTTTATCCTCGCAGCCCATACGGGTGTGCTAAAGTATACTCTTATTGGATAACAGTGAATTACAGGGAATCTTATGGCATGCATGCCAGTAACGGCATCCTCTTCAACCACGAGTCTCCGCGCAGGGGCGAAACTTTCGTTACTCGTAAAATCACCCGGGCGGTCGCCCAAATCCAGGCTGGCCTTCAGGACAAACTCTACCTGGGTAATCTGGATGCCAAGCGCGATTGGGGCTACGCCAAGGAATACGTCGAAGCCATGTGGCTCATGCTCCAGCAGGACAAACCCGACGATTACGTCATTGCCACCAACCAGACTCACTCCATCCGCGAGTTTCTCGATGTCGCCTTCG
>JAQGOY010000151.1 GCA_028293375.1 Verrucomicrobiales bacterium
GTCCTCCGTGGTGGATATGGTCAGCAATGTCTGCTTGTCGGACGTGATCCCCGCCGCCTTAAGCTGTTTGTAAAAGGCCACATTGCTTCCTCCCACAATGATGGCGTAAATTACATCCGGCTTTTTAAGTTTAATCTTATTGATCAACGAACCGAAGCTGGTGCTGCCCAACGCATAATATTCCTCACCGACGACTGTTCCTTTGAGAACATTTTCGATGTGTTTGCGGGCGATCTTGTTCGAAGTGCGCGGCCAGATGTAGTCCGACCCGATCAGATAAAATGTTTTGGCTCCTTTCTTTTTCGCCGTGTTGTCCTTCACGATCCAGTCCAACCCTGCGATGATCTGCTGAGTCGCTTCCTGTCCGGTGTAAATGACATTCTTCGATTGTTCGAGGCCTTCATAGAAGGTTGGGTAGTAAAGCATCCCGTTTTCCTTTTCAAAAACAGGAAGGACTGCTTTGCGGGAAGCGGAAGTCCAGCATCCAAAAACTGATGCGACCTTGTCGTTAACCAGGAGTTTTTTGGCTTTTTCTGCGAATGTAGGCCAGTCACTGGCTCCATCTTCGACGATGATCTTGATCTTTCGCCCGAGGATGCCTCCCTGGGCGTTGATTTGCTCGATCGCCAGTTGTTCTGCTTCTATGGAGCCTGTTTCACTGATGGCCATGGTGCCGGTGGCAGAATGGAGCTGCCCTACCGTGACAGTGTCGTCCGTCACCGCAAGCCCAGTGGTGTTGACAACAGAGGTTGGATAATCTGCTCCAAGCATGTTGGCCGCGAAAAGCGCCCCCACTGCAAGAACAACAGTACATCTTAGCATTCCAACATGGAATGACTCTTTCAGTTTCGGAATAGGTTTCATTTTGGGTATTTCAGTTTCAAGGGTTTTGATGGGACTTTATATGCAGATTAGGAACAAAGTGAACTGATGCATTCAAGTGGAGTGGCCGCCAGGTCATTCCGTTCGGTGGGGCAGCTTTGATTAGCTTTTCCAGCCATTCCTGTTGCTGCGGTTTCCGCCTGGGCGTTTCTCGGAGAAAAAAAGGGGGAAGCCTGCTCAGGCCCGGGTTTGCTCCGGCCCGTCCTTAGCAGTTCCATCGCCTTGCGAAATATATCTTCTCTAAAAATTTTGGGAATGATCTCACTCCGCAAAGCTGGGTTGGTCGCATTGGAACCATTGGCATTAACGACATCGAAAACCCATTTGCCTTGTGCCCGTGTCGGGGAGCCGGCCTTGAACAGGTCAAAGCCGACGAAATCTTTCACTGCCCGTTTTCCACGTCCCGAATCAAATGGCCCTACCAACGAATTTGATAGCAATTTTTTGTTCATATCAAAGTACTGGGGCTGGGCCAACATCTGCACCAACTGCTGCCGGTTTTCCATCGACGCGCAAAATCGCCCCGCCTCAATCAATGAAACAATCATCAGCAAATGTTCCTCTTCCCTCTTCTCCGCGAATTCCTGCAGCACCAGCAATACTTTCTCGGGATGTCCCGGTTCAATTTCGCTCGTGGTCGCAGCCACCCACCCGCTTCCATCCATCGCGGCTGAGGAGTTCCACGGCTCCGCCACGCAGTAACCGTCCAGGTGGCCGGAACAGAATGTTTCGTGTACAAGGGCAGAAGGAATGACCATGACTCGGACGTCTCGATCCGGATCAATCTGACCTGCGGTCAGCCATTTCCGCAGGATGTAGTTCTGAGATGACAGTTCCAGGACAACGCCAAAAGTGAATGTGCGTGTGCATTTATGTTCACGGATAATTTTTCCCAGGCTCATCGCATCGCGAGCACCCATATCCCACAATTCTCGGGAGAGAGTTATCGCACTGCCATTCACCCCAAGGAGCAGTCCGGTAAGGCAGGAGCGGCGAACAACGCCAATTCCACAATAAATCGAGAAGAGCATGCTGGCATGCGCTGCCGCTGCATCCAGCTCTTCATGCAAAAGCTTTTCGCGAATGGTGGCCCAGCCCACTTCTCTCTTTAACTGAACGGAAAGGCCGTGTTTGCGGAACAGACCGAGTTCCTGGGCTGCAATCAAGACCGCGCAATCAATCGTGGCGGCGAATCCCACGGTTAATCTGCCCGGTCCATTCTGCTGCCGGGCCTGGATCTTAGTTTTTGCAAACCGCATGAACCGCAACTAGCACCGGCCATGCCATCAACTCTCCCAGGCTTCGGTTGCCTAATGCTTGATACAGCGTCCAGTTTCTCTCAACGTTATGCGTTTGATTTTGTCCACTGCTCCATTATTCTACCCGAGGCGCCCAAACAGGAACCAAAACAAAAAGCTCACTGTCGATTGTTCTCATGGCCTTTGTTGAGTAATGAAAATTATTATAGATAGCCAGCAGTTGCGTGTTTATATCGCGCTTGCCAGAACCATGAACATGAGCCGTGCCGCAGTTGAATTGCACATGACCACTTCCGGTGTCAGTCATTGTTTAAAGGCTTTGGAATCTGATCTCGGATGCCGCCTTTTTGATCGCAGTTCCCGCAAATTTCAATTCTCGCAGGTTGGCCGCGAGTTCCTGGCTGAAGCAGAACAGATCCTGGACCAGATGAAATCTGTCCGCGGAAAGGTTCGCGCCTGGAACGACTGGCGCGAGGGGCAGCTCTTCATTGGCACCAATGGAACAGCATGCCAGTTTTTGCTCCCTCCCGTTTTGCGCGAGTTTCGGGAGAGTTTCCCCGGCTTTACAATCAAAATCGAGCAGTGCACCTCAAAACAGGCGATAGCCATGCTTCTCGAAAACAAACTCGATCTAGCCTTGCTCACCGAGCCTGCCGAGCACTCGCCACAGATCGCGTTTAATCAAATTGGCGAGGACGACTTGCATTTCATCGTTCATCCACTCCATCCCTGGGCTGTCAAGCGCAGGGTGCAAAGAGAGGACATTCCGAATTGGAAGCTGATCCTCCCCGAACGAGGTGGGAACACCTACGCATTGATCGAATCCTACTTTCGCACCGAGAATATCACCATTCAACCGTTCATAGAAATAGCCAACGAACAAGCGATCAAGGAATTCGCCCGGCTCAATATGGGCGTCGGCATCCTGCCTCGCTGGATGGTTGCCGAGGACATCGAGCAGGGCAAACTCGTGGCACTACCTCTCGGGCGGAGGCGGTTAAAGCGGCGGTGGGGAGGGTTGTACGCAAAGAATCGAAAGCTGAGCCTGGCAGACGACCTTTTTATCAAGATCTCCAGAAGTGTCTTTCGTACCCTTGCCGAAGCTTGAATTCTTGGTTGGTGGCTTCAACGGAGCTCCATTAATGCAGCTTTAAAAGCGGAATTTAACTCCACTCCTGGGCAATGATCGAAAACCAGGGCCTTACTGGTATTCGTTTCCTTGTTCCTTTTTATTCAGAAGCTTGCTTACTTTTGGCCACATCGTTGATTTCCTTTCACTTCATAAGCCGGTTTCCCACTCCGTGTGGGAAATGTGAGGGGCAGATTAAGATCCTGGTTGGCACGCCGACAACACAGACACTTTTCGAAATATTCAAAGGGTGCTAAACTAGACATGGAGGGAGAAGTGGAGGAGAGAGGGGGATTCGAACCCCCGGTACTGTTTAGGTACTCACGCTTTCCAGGCGTGCGCCTTAAACCACTCAGCCATCTCTCCACCGACAATGTCATTTTGTTCTAGTTCAACCGTTGACGCAACGCTTTTTCATAAGGTTTGAACCAGAACCAGTTAGATAATATTTTGAGAACAAGAATCGCTAATACCAGGTCGCTGAATACCTAATAACCGCATGCGTCTATCTATACATAAGCTATTTTTCCGACATAGTTCGGGGCGGTCAACCAGGCACTCTGGAATAAGCTCTGGAAAGTCGCAAAATGCTCAATTTATGAAAAGCCCAACAAGTCAGGGTTTGAAGTGGATGTCGGTTTTAACAGGAGCGTCTCTAATCTTTAGTTGCAGCAATCAAACTGCGCATCTAAATGCCCAGGGAACTCCGCCTCTGTTTACCTCAACTCAACAAACGGAGACCACGCCTGTAACTTCAGCCCCTCCCGTCGCCTCCTCTGAAGAGGCCGTCCCCGATCCAACACCAATTCCTGCGCCGCCTGCCGCCCCTGAGCCCGCCGGTCCTTTGCAGGTCCCCTCGACTTATTCGCCAGCTGTCGCGGAACTCGCCAAGCTTGCCCAGGGAAACGTAAGCGACTCTATCTTAACTTCCTACATTGATAATCATAAATTTGTATTTAATTTGACAGCCGATGAAATTTTGTATCTCACCGATCTCGGCATTTCAGACGATGTCGTTGCTGCCATTTTAAATCACGATAAAACAATAAAAGGCGGATTGGTCACCTCGACCAATCCGGCCTCGACTGAACCTTACAACCCTTCCGTCACTTCCAATATGACTGCCGGGGTGCCAGTTTATTCCGCCCCTCCGCCAGTCACTGGCGCCATCTCTGCTCCGGAAGTCCAGGCAGATGTAAACGTGTCCTACTTTCACGACTCACTCACTCCTTACGGATCGTGGGTTCAGGTTGAGGATTATGGAACCTGCTGGCAACCGAGTGCGGTCGTTGTAAATCCATCGTGGCGTCCCTATTCGAATCGCGGGCATTGGCTCGATACGGACAATGGATGGTATTGGCAGTCCGACTATTCGTGGGGCTGGGCCACTTTTCACTATGGACGGTGGTATTCCTCCCCTCGCCACGGTTGGGTTTGGTGCCCTGACACCACATGGGGTCCTTCCTGGGTAAGCTGGAGAAATTCACACGATTACTGCGGATGGGCACCCCTTCCTCCCAGGGCATGCTACACCCCAGGCCTCGGATTTACTTACCGTGATCGCCATGTCGGTCTCACCTTCGAGTTTGGACTGGGTAGAGAACACTACACTTTCGTTCCAACCTCGCGCTTTTATGACCGAAATCCATATCGCTATTCAGTCCGCGAAAACGAGCGGAGGAACGTCTACAACAACACAACCGTGATCAATAATTACGTTCAGGTGAACAACACCGTGATCAACCGAGGGGTAAGCCGGGACAGGGTCGCAGCGGCCGCCAATCAACCCATCCACACCGTAAAGTTGAGGGATATGTCTACCGCGACAGCCATGGCTTCACCCAAACGTGAAGTTTTGGATAAAAATGCTAATTCGTTAGCTGTCTATCGTCCGCAAGCCTCTAACCCTTCGCTGGCGACCAGCGGTTATTCCCCTTCACAGGCCAAAAAGCCGGCAGTCAGCCCCAAGGCTGTTCCTGTTGCGCCCGTATTTGCTAATCGGCCTGTGTTTAATCCTGCGGCAGCCCCCGCAGCTTCTGCTAATCCATCGTCCGTTGTGGGTAGGGCCGTAAATCGGCCAACTTCGGCTGCTGATGCAAATCCGAGGTCGCCTGCAGTTCCCCGTGGGACGGCGAGCACATCCATTAACCCTTCTGCCGAACGCTATTCAGGGCCAGCCAAGGCGCCTAATTATGATGGTGTTGTTCGTGGCACTGACGCTGTAAGTGTAAGCCGGCCCGCGAGGTCTCCACTGAACTCGTTGCAGACTCCCACGCCAACGCCGGGTGCAAACTCCTCGGTTTTTGCCAATAATAATAACTCCGTATTAGCTCAACCGCAGGTCAACAACTCGCGCCCTTCTCAGCCGAGCGTTGCAGCAAATCCGCAAGTGAGGCCAACGACTGAGGCCAGGAACATTTTTGCTCCTCAAATAGGTTCTCCAGCTGGTGGTGCAATTTCCCGCCCTCTCAACCAACCCGTGCAAACCTCTCCCCGCGCTGAAGAAAGCGTGCCCCGCAGCGTCCCTGTTACTCGCCTGCCAGCCAATGATTCGGTTCCTGCGGTTAACTCCAGGAGCCAGGCCTACAATCCGGAATTTCAACCCAGGGCAACGCCAACTCGTCCAACATCCCCGGAATATCAAATTCCGACACCCCATTACGAGTCCCTTCGGCCTCAGGTTCCCGCTCAGGCCGCACCTTCTGTTTTGCCGCGGGCTTCCCAGGCACAGCCTGCCTATCAAGCACCTGCAACTTCAAGGTCTGAATCCGTTGTACCTCCTCGTGCCCAACAAGCGCCGGCTGTCCAGAACAGCCGAACTGACTCCTCCAGATCAGGCGGTGATGATTCCAACCCACAACGGGGTCGTAATTCGCGTTAATTCACCCACCCTTTCCCGCAACTCCTCCGACCTGTCTCAGGTCGGAGGTTTTTTGTACTCCCCTTAATATGCTGTCTCGCTTTGCTGCCCTCTCAACAACGCCACTCCCGATGACGTCCCTAATCGGGTGGCGCCCGCCTCAATCATTGCCAACGCCGTTTGCAAATCACGGATACCTCCCGCTGCTTTCACACCCATTTTTGGTCCAACTTGTTCTCTCAACAACCGAACGTCTTCAATCGTTGCCCCGGCAGTGCTAAAACCAGTCGAGGTTTTTATGAAGGCCGCCTCCCCGTCCACAACCAGCTGACAGGCCAAAATCTTTTGTTCGCGACTCAAGAGCGCCGTCTCAATAATTACTTTCACTGGCCTCTCGTCCGCTGCTTCAACCACGTCTCGAATCTCACGCACCACGTACTTTAAATCTCCTTCTTTCAGTCTTCCTATATTCAGCACCATGTCGATTTCAGACGCCCCCTGGTCTATTGCCACTTCCGTTTCATAACGTTTGACGTCGAGGTCCATCGCGCCAAGCGGAAATCCCACCACGCACGCCAGTTTAACATTGCTCCCTTCCAGGCAGGCGGCGGCCAGTTCCACACGCGATCCATTCACGCAGACACTCATGAATTCATGTTCCATCGCCTCCCGACAAAGTTTCTCGATTTCCCCAGCGCTGGCATCCGCTTTTAACAGAGTGTGGTCGATATAAGAGGACAAATTCATCGTATCCAAAATTAGTTGTTTCCAAGGCTTCTGTCATGTTCTTCTTGCACCGACTTCACATCCAGTGCCGGTCCTTGTTCATTGACTATTGTTTTGAGGTTAAGCTACCGTTTTGAGATGAAGCGCCGGTCATTTCCGCTGTTCCTGTTTATAATTTGCCTCTTTGCCTTTCCCCAAAGGTCGCCGGCACCACTCGTCTACACCCCGGGCGAGGGCTGGGTTTACGAACAGGTCGGTGGCGGTAAATGGGCCCGAACTCGTGCCAAAGACCAGCTCGCAGTCGCTCAGGAAGCTTTCGATAAGAAAGATTTTAGTCTCGCTTTAAAGGCTTCCCGTCGAACCGTCAAGCAATGGCCACTTTCCGATTTTGCTCCCCAGGCCCAATATCTCGTCGGCCGGTGCTACGAGGCAAAATCCATGGATGAGAAGGCTTTCAAAGAATACCAAATCTTATTGGAAAAGTATCCCAAGATTGGAAACTACGATGAGGTGCTGCAGCACCAGTACGACATTGCCAACCGATTCCTGGCCGGACAACGCTTTAAGTTGTGGGGTTATGTTCCCTTCTTTCCTTCCATGGATAAAACCTCGGACATGTATACGAAGATCGTAAAGAATGGTCCTTTTTCCGAAGTAGCCCCAAAGGCCCAAATGAGCCTGGGAGCCGCTCGTGAAAAACAAAAGAATTTCCCGGAAGCTGTCCTGGCTTATGAACAGGCCGCCGATCGCTATAACGATCGCAAGGCCATTTCGGCCGATGCTCTTTTCAAAGCCGCCCTCGCTTATCAAAAACAAGCCACCAGTTCGGAATACAATCAAAATGTGGCCTCTCAAGCCGTTGCAACTTATAGCGACTTCATCACTCTCTATCCTGAAGACCCTCGTGTTGCAGATTCCCAAAAATCCATCGCCACTCTGAAGACTGAACAAGCGAAAGGAAGCTTTCGCATCGCCAAATATTATGAGAAGCACAAGCGGTTTTCCGGTGCTTTGATTTATTACAACGAAGTTCTTTTGAAGGATCCGGACTCGGCGATCGCTACTGAATCCCGGCAACGCATTGAAGCAATCAAAGGACAGGTTACCCCTGCGGCGCCCTCCACGGCTGCGACGGGCGCCACTCCATAGTATGAAACGCGTTTCAGCCCTCCTTTGTGTGATTCTTGCAACTGCAGGCTGCGCGGGTTATCGCCTTGGCCCCACCAATGGAGAAGTGGCTGGAAATAAAACCATCGAAGTCGTTCCGTTTGTAAACCGCACCATGGAACCCCGCTTGAGTGAATCCGTCACTTCGCTCATGAGAAAAACGTTGCAACAGGATGGAACCTACCGCCTCGAAACCCAGGAAAGGGGAGATATCGTTGTCACCGGCTCCATTCTGAAACTGGAACGAAGTGAACTTTCTTTTCAGCCCACGGATGTCAGAACCGTCCGTGATTATTATCTTTTTTTAATAGCCCAGGTTACAGCCATCGAGAGGTCCACGGGCAAAACGAACATCAACCAAATCGTCACCGGCCGAACCGCCATCCGGGTGGGGGCAGACCTGGCCAGCGCGGAACGGCAGGCTGTTCCACTTCTCGCGGCCGATCTCGCCAGGAATGCTACATCCATCATCGTCGATGGTAAATGGTAGCCCTCTTCCCGTTGAAAGAATTAAGGCTGATAAGCAATTTGACTTACTTATCAGCCCGAACGTCATATTTTAACCAGCCATGACGAAAGCCCTGGGTGCAGCGGCATGAAGCGAAGGTAACCGGCGAACTGCCTGGCGTTAGCTAGCCTCTTGCTTATACCCAAGTAGGTTATCGTTAGCTTATTTCTCCCTCAGCCTCGGGTCAATGCTGGATATAAGTGTTGTTGCCCCCCATCCCCGCCAAACTCTAATCCGTGTTGGGATAAGACCCAAGCACCTTTAGAAAATTACACGCGGGACTCAGCTGCTCGAGTGCCTGGGCCACTTTTTTGTCGTTCATGTGCCCATCGCAATCAACGAAGAAAAAATACTCCCACGCTTTTCTCTTGCTCGGTCGGGATTCTATTTTGGTCATGTTCAACTTGAACTTGCGGAACGGCGCCAGCGCTCGATGCAACGCCCCCACCTGGTCCGCAATGCTGAACATGATGCTCGTTCGATCAAGTCCGGTTGCCGGGCCACATTGTCTGCCCAACACTAAAAATCGGGTGACATTGGCCGCGTTGTCATGAACATCCGTTTCCAGGATCTGCACTTTGTACCTTTCCGCTGCCAATGACCCTGCAATGGCTGCCGAGGTCTTATCCTGCGCGGCAAACTCCGCAGATCTCGCATTGGAGGAGGTTTCGATCAGCTCCGCATTGGGAAGATTGCTCTGCACCCAGTTTCGACATTGCGCCAGCGTCTGCGGATGCACGTACAATTTTTGTATTCCTTGTCGCGTGCCGTTGCTAATCAGGCAGTGTTGAATTGGCATTACGATTTGGGCCACGATCTTCAAGTCACTCTCGACAAACATGTCCAACGTATGGGTGACAATCCCTTCGGTCGAGTTTTCCACAGGCACGACTCCGTAGTCTGCATTGTTTCGACTCACATCGAGGAAAACATCGGAAATGGTTTTTTTGGGAGCATACCGGAGGCTCGCTCCGAATTTAAGGATTGCCGCCTGGTGCGTATAAGTCGCTTCCGGACCGAAATAGGCGATTGTCATGGTCTTCTCCAATGACAACGCGCTCGACATGATTTCCCGGTAAATCGCTTTTAAGGAATCGTTTGTGATCGGACCTTCATTCGTTTTGCAAATCCTTTGAAGCACTGCCCTTTCACGGTGCGGTGCATAAATTTCCTCCCCCTGTTTTAACTTTATCTCCCCGATTTTTAAAACGTGTTCGGTCCGTTCGTTTAGCAGCCGCACGATTTCCGAATCAAGGCCGTCTATCGCTTTTCGGTGCTCGGGTATGTTCATATCAGGTTTCATTCGCCGCTTTCGGAAAGCTCGATTCTTCCTCGCCGTTTGTTTCAGTGCCCTCCGCTGCAACAGCAACAGGCGCCTCTGCGGAAGCTTCACCCTTCACTTCTTCGGCGACGGAGGGTGCCGCTTCTGGTGGCGTTGTGGATTCTGATGCCACGGGGTCTCCCACAGTTTGCAGTAATTCTGGTCGTTTAACTGGTATTTTCCGCAATTCATCAGCGGAGGGAAGTTCTTCCAGGTTTTTGAGCCCAAAATACTCCAGAAATAAAGATGTCGTGCCGTACTGCATGGGACGACCAATAACCTCCGCCCTTCCCACCTGCTCCAAAAGTCCTCTTTCCACCAGCGTTTGCATAACCCCATCCACCGCGACTCCGCGAACCTGTTCGATTTCGGCGCGAGTCACCGGTTGACGATAGGCAACGATGGCCAACGTCTCCAGAGCGGGAGAAGACAATCGCGGCGGTCGAACCTTTTGCCCCACCATCACCATCAACCAGGGCGCATACTGCGCTTCGGAAACAAATTGCCAGGCCCCTGCAACGCAAGAGAGCCGAAAACTTCGATTCGCAAGAACGTGCTCTTGTTGCAGAAGTTCCAGCGCCTGCACGATCTCGTCTTCTTTCGCTTTCTTAAATACCTTTACCGTCTCGTCCTCGTTCTCCTCCGCGGTGTGGGCCAGAAGTTCTCTCATATCTCGGATTGAGAGCGGCTTCTGAGCCGAGAACAAAATCGCTTCTAGTATGTACTTGAATTCCATGGAAAATTATTCGGTTTCAGTCTTGGTTTCCCCTGCCTCAAGGGTTTCGGGCTGCTTATCCATCTGCTCCGTGTAAGGACTCGCTATCACGGTGCCTCCTTGCGGGGCCGAAGTGATTTCAATATCGGAAAAATTTTCTGCCTGCGTCAGCACAATTCGTTTCAAACGAACCAATTCGAGCATGGCCAAAAATGTCACCACCACTTCCGTCCTGCTGGTGGCGGTGGCGAACAACTCGGAAAACCTTAATAAAGGCTTCTCCATGACCAAAGCTACAAGCGCTTCGATTTTTTCGCTCACTGTCCACTTATCCTCAAAAATATCGCGCAGGTCTTCCCGTTTGTTTACCCGCTTTAAAATATTATTGACTGCATTGATCAGATCGAAAATCGACACGTCCGGACGGGCGGTCGTTTCCGGGGCGGGAAATTCCAGCCTGCCCGGCATTCTCGGGTAGATGCTCTCCATCATGATTTCCCGCGTTTGCAGTTGACCCGCAGCATCTTTGAATTTTTTATACTCCACTAACTGTCGTATCAGTTCC